>CAUSPE010000016.1:0-36872 GCA_963533485.1 uncultured Streptococcus sp. | reverse complement strand
TCAAATACTGGGGAAAGAAAAAAGAAAAAGAGATGGTTCCTGCTACTAGCAGTATCTCTCTGACTTTGAAAAATATGTACACAGAGACGACCTTATCGCCTCTACCGACAGATGCGACTGCTGATGCCTTTTATATCAATGGTCAGCTTCAGAGTGAGGCTGAGCATGCCAAAATGAGCAAAATCATTGATCGTTACCGTCCGGCTGGGGAAGGCTTTGTCCGTATTGATACCCAAAACAACATGCCAACTGCAGCGGGTTTGTCCTCCAGTTCCAGTGGTTTGTCTGCCTTGGTCAAGGCTTGCAATGCTTATTTCCAGCTTGGTTTGGATCGGAGTCAGTTGGCACAGGAGGCTAAGTTCGCTTCAGGTTCGTCCTCTCGTAGTTTTTATGGGCCGCTCGGTGCCTGGGACAAGGATAGTGGGGAGATTTACCCTGTAGAGACAGACTTGAAACTAGCTATGATTATGTTGGTGCTAGAAGACAAGAAAAAACCAATCTCTAGCCGTGATGGGATGAAACTTTGTGTGGAAACTTCGACGACTTTTGATGACTGGGTGCGTCAGTCTGAAAAGGACTATCAGGATATGCTGCTTTATCTCAAGGAAAATGACTTTACCAAAGTTGGGGAATTAACGGAGAAAAATGCCCTTGCTATGCACGCTACGACAAAAACAGCATCACCAGCCTTTTCTTATCTGACGGATGCGACTTATGAGGCTATGGACTTTGTCCGCCAGCTTCGTGAGCAAGGAGAGGCCTGCTACTTTACTATGGATGCTGGTCCCAATGTCAAGGTCCTCTGTCAGGAGAAAGACTTGGAGCATTTATCAGAAATCTTCGGTCAACGTTATCGCTTGATTGTGTCAAAAACAAAGGATTTGAGCCAAGATGATTGCTGTTAAAACTTGCGGAAAACTCTATTGGGCGGGTGAGTATGCTATTCTAGAGCCAGGGCAATTAGCCTTGATAAAGGCTATCCCCATCTATATGAAGGCTGAGATTGCTTTTTCTGAGAACTATCGTATCTACTCAGACATGTTTGATTTCGCAGTGGATTTGACGCCAAATCCTGCCTACAGTTTGATTCAAGAAACGATTTCTCTAGTGGAAGATTTCCTCGTTAATCGTGGGCAAACCTTGCGACCTTTTTCCTTGGAAATCCGTGGGAAAATGGAACGGGAAGGGAAAAAGTTTGGTCTAGGTTCTAGTGGTAGCGTCGTTGTCTTGGTGATCAAGGCTCTGCTGGCTCTGTATGATATTACGGTTGATCAGGAACTCTTGTTCAAGCTGGCTAGCGCGGTCTTGCTCAAGCGAGGCGACAATGGTTCTATGGGAGACCTTGCCTGTATTGTGACAGAAGATTTGGTTCTCTACCAGTCTTTTGATCGAAAGAAGGTGTCTGCGTGGTTGGAAGAAGAAAACTTGGCGACAGTTTTGGAGCGTGACTGGGGCTTTTCTATCTCACACGTACAACCTGCCCTAGAATGTGATTTCCTAGTGGGATGGACCAAGCAAGTGGCCGTATCGAGTCAAATGGTACAGCAAATCAAGCAAAACATAGACCAGAACTTTTTAACTTCCTCAAAAGCAACGGTGGCTGCTTTGGTAGAAGCCTTGGAGCAGGGGAATGCAGAAAAAATTATCGAGCAGCTGGAAACAGCCAGTCAGCTTTTAGAAGGTTTGAGCGCAGATATTTACACGCCTTCACTGAGACAGTTGAAAGAAGCCGGTCAAGATTTGCTGGCTGTTACCAAGAGTAGTGGCGCTGGTGGTGGTGACTGTGGCATTGCCTTGAGTTTTGATGTGCAATCAACTGAAACCATAAAAAATCGCTGGGCCGATCTGGGGATTGAGCTCTTATACCAAGAAAGGATAGGACATGACGACAAATCGTAAGGATGAGCATATCCGCTATGCCCTTGAGCAGAAAAGTTCCTATAATAGCTTTGATGAGGTGGAGTTGGTTCATTCTTCCCTGCCTCTTTATGACCTGGATGAGATTGATTTGTCTACAGAATTTGCAGGTCGAAAGTGGGACTTTCCTTTTTATATCAATGCCATGACGGGTGGAAGTGATAAGGGGAGAGAAATCAATCAAAAGCTGGCTCAGGTGGCGGATGTCTGTGGGATTTTGTTTGTGACGGGATCTTATAGCGCAGCTCTCAAAGATCCAACAGACGACTCTTTTTCTGTCAAATCTAGCCATTCAAAGCTCCTCCTTGGAACCAATATTGGCTTGGACAAGCCTATCGAGTTTGGACTTCAGACTGTAGAAGAGATGAATCCTCTTCTCCTTCAAGTGCATGTCAATGTCATGCAGGAATTGCTCATGCCAGAGGGAGAAAGAAAGTTTCGAAGCTGGCAATCGCATCTAGCAGATTATAGCAAGCAAATCCCAGTTCCTATTGTCCTAAAGGAAGTGGGCTTTGGGATGGATGCCAAGACCATCGAACGAGCCTATGAACTAGGTGTTCGAACGGTTGACCTGTCAGGTCGTGGTGGCACTAGCTTTGCCTATATCGAAAATCGTCGCAGTGGCCAGCGTGATTACCTTAATCAATGGGGCCAGTCCACCATGCAAGCCCTTCTCAATGCCCAAGACTGGAAAGACAAGGTCGAACTCTTGGTCAGTGGAGGCGTTCGGAACCCGCTGGATATGATTAAGTGCCTGGTCTTTGGAGCCAAGGCTGTGGGACTGTCACGTACCGTTCTGGAATTGGTTGAAACCTACTCGATCGAGGAAGTGATTAGCATTGTCCAGGGCTGGAAAGAAGACCTGCGCTTGATCATGTGTGCCCTTAATTGTGCCACCATAGCAGATCTGCAAAACGTAGACTATATTCTTTACGGTAAACTAAAAGAAGCAAAAGATCAGATGTAGAGAGGTCGGGACAAGAATCCCGCCCTTTTTTGTAGCCTTTTGCCAACTGTGGTGAGTTGATGAAACCTAGCTTGTAGGAGCGATTTCTGTCCAATCTCCTTTTTCCATCCTCAGACCGAGGTGACTTTTTTGAATTGTGATAAAATAGAAGGGAGAGGATGCGTCTATGAAAAAATTTCAAATCTTTTTATTTATTGAAGCCTGTCTGTTGACGGGAGCTCTGATTTTGATGGTATCAGAGCATTTTTCGCGTTTTCTGCTGATTCTATTCCTCTTTTTGCTCTTGCTCCGCTATTATACAGGTAAAGAGGGCAACAACGTTTTCCTCCTTGTGGCAACCATTCTTTTCTTTTTCATCGTCATGCTCAATCCCTTTGTGATTTTAGCTATCTTTGTGGCAGTTATCTATAGTCTCTTTCTTCTCTATCCGATGATGAATCAAGAAAGAGAGGAGACGGACTTGGTCTTTGAAGAGGTGGTGACGGTTAAAAATGAACGCAATCCTTGGTTTGGTAATCTCCATCATTTCTCTAACCATCAGACCTGCCAGTTTGACGATATCAATCTCTTTCGCCTCATGGGCAAGGACACCATTCATTTGGAAAGAGTTATTCTAACTAATCATGACAATGTCATTATCCTTAGAAAGATGGTCGGAACGACTAGGATTATCGTGCCCGTAGATGTGGAAATCAGTCTCAGTGTCAACTGTCTCTATGGAGATTTAACTTTCCTTCATCAACCTAAGCGAGCCCTCCGTAATGAACACTATCATCAGGAAACCAGAGACTACCTCAAGAGTAACAAGAGTGTCAAGATTTTCCTAACTACTATGGTTGGCGATGTGGAGGTGGTCAGAGGATGAAAAAGCAATCTTATCTGTTAATCGGCCTGACTTCACTCCTCTTTATTCTCTTTTTGGCTAATAGTCTGCTTGATATTCTAAATCTTGATTGGTCCTATTTGCTACAGGATATCGAGAAAACAGAGAAACTCATCTTCTTGATCTTGGTCTTTAGCCTTTC
This sequence comes from uncultured Streptococcus sp., assembly GCA_963533485.1. Classification (GTDB taxonomy): domain Bacteria; phylum Bacillota; class Bacilli; order Lactobacillales; family Streptococcaceae; genus Streptococcus. Next base: position 32,963 of record CAUSPE010000016.1, on the reverse strand, counting down.
CATGACCTTCTTTTTTGTCCTCTTTTGGCGCGTGATAGAAGAAGTCTCTCGCAGAAAAATGCAGGTTAATCTCAAGCGACTCCTAGCAGGAAAAGAGGTGGTTGCCTTTGCAGATCCAGACTTGGATGCCAGTTTTAAGTCCTTGTCTGGCAAGCTTAACCTCTTGACAGAGGCTGTTCAAAAGGCTGAAAATCAAAGCCTGGTCAAGGAAGAAGCAATCATCGAGAAAGAAAGGAAGCGGATAGCACGTGACCTGCACGATACGGTTAGTCAGGAGTTGTTTGCGGCTCATATGATTTTATCAGGTGTCAGTCAGCAGGCTTTGAAGCTGGATAGAGAAAAGATGCAGACCCAGATGCAAAGTGTCGCAGCTATCCTCGAAACAGCCCAGAAAGATTTGCGGGTCTTGCTCCTACATTTGCGACCAGTTGAGTTGGAAGAGAAGAGTTTGGTTGAGGGGATTCAAATCCTCTTAAAAGAGCTTGAGGACAAGAGTGATCTCAAGGTTAGTCTCAAGCAAAACGTGTCTAAATTGCCCAAGAAGATTGAAGAACATATCTTCCGTATTTTGCAGGAGTTGATCAGCAATACCCTTCGCCATGCCCAGGCATCTTGTCTAGATGTCTACCTCTATCAGACAGATGTTGAAGTGCAGCTGAAGGTTGTGGACAATGGGATTGGTTTCCAGTTAGGGAGTTTAGATGACTTGAGTTATGGATTGCGAAACATCAAGGAGCGGGTCGAAGATATGGCAGGAAACATTCAACTTTTGACAGCTCCAAAGCAAGGACTGGCGGTTGATATCCGTATTCCCCTGCTAGACAAGGAATCATAAAGGAGTAAAGATGAAAATTTTACTGGTAGATGACCATGAAATGGTCCGATTGGGCTTGAAAAGCTATTTTGATCTCCAAGACGATGTGGAAGTTGTGGGCGAGGCTGCCAATGGGGCTCAAGGTATTGACTTGGCCTTGGAACTGCGTCCAGATGTCATTGTCATGGATATCGTCATGCCTGAGATGAATGGGATTGATGCAACCTTGGCCATCCTCAAAGAATGGCCTGAAGCCAAGATATTAATTGTCACCTCTTACTTGGACAATGAAAAAATTATGCCAGTCTTGAATGCTGGTGCCAAAGGCTATATGCTTAAGACTTCAAGTGCAGATGAATTGCTCCATGCTGTCCGTAAGGTGGCTGCTGGCGAGCTGGCCATTGAACAAGAGGTCAGCAAGAAGGTTGAATACCACCGTAATCATATGGAGCTTCATGAGGAGCTGACTGCGCGTGAGCGAGACGTACTTCAACTCATCGCCAAGGGCTACGAAAATCAACGCATTGCAGATGAACTCTTTATCTCTCTCAAGACGGTCAAGACCCATGTGTCCAACATCCTAGCCAAACTTGAGGTCAGCGATCGCACTCAGGCGGCGGTCTATGCCTTTCAGCACCACTTGGTCGGGCAGGAGGACTTTTAGATGAGTCTTGCAGATATACTTGTGGAGCTAGAAGCAGCAAAAGACCCTGAGAAAGCAGGCCCAATGGAAGCCTATATGCGCCATCAATTTCCTTTTTTAGGGATTGCAGGTCCTGAAAGAAATGCACTCTATAAAAAATACTTTCCAAGCGTGAAAAAAACAAAGATGATTGATTGGGATTTTGTAGATATCTGCTGGGAAAAGGAGCCAAGAGAATACCAGTATGTGGCTGCCAACTATTTGAAAGCCATGCAGTCTTATCTAACGAAGGACGATTTGCCTAAACTTGAGCGTCTGGTCGTGACCAAGTCCTGGTGGGACACGGTAGATATCTTAGATCGAGTAGTAGGAAGTTTGGTAGCCGACCATCAGGAACTTGAAGAAGTGATTTTAAAATGGAGCCTATCAGATAATATCTGGCTGAGACGAGTCGCTATTGACCACCAGTTGTTAAGGAAAGAAAAAACAAATGTCCAACTGATGGAAAAGATCCTGCTCAACAATCTGGACCAGACAGAATTTTTCATCAACAAAGCCATCGGCTGGGCTCTAAGAGACTACTCTAAAACCAATCCTGAATGGGTAGCACGTTTTATTGAACAAAATAAGAAGAGAATGTCTGAACTTAGTATCAGAGAAGCGTGCAAGTACCTCTAGCACTATTGAAAAGCGCATTCATTACTTGAAAAAAGTCGCTGTCATATGGTATAATGGACTGTATTAAAAATTTTAAGGAGAAATGACAGAATGTCTGTATCATTTGAAAACAAAGAAACAAACCGTGGTGTCTTGACTTTCACTATCTCTCAAGACCAAATCAAACCAGAATTGGACCGTGTATTTAACTCAGTAAAGAAAACTCTTAACGTTCCAGGTTTCCGTAAAGGTCACCTTCCACGTCCTATCTTCGATAAAAAGTTTGGTGAAGAAACACTTTACCAAGATGTTTTGAACGCTCTTTTGCCAAACGCTTATGAAGCAGCTGTAAAAGAAGCTGGTCTTGAAGTCGTTGCTCAACCAAAAATTGACGTAACTTCAATGGAAAAAGGTCAAGACTGGGTTATCACTGCTGAAGTCGTGACAAAACCTGAAGTAAAATTGGGCGACTACAAAAACCTTGAAGTATCAGTTGATGTAGAAAAAGAAGTAACTGACGCTGACGTTGAAGAACGTATCGAACGCGAACGCAACAACTTGGCTGAATTGGTTATCAAAGAAGGTGCTGCTGAAAATGGCGACACTGTTGTTATTGACTTCGTTGGTTCTATCGACGGTGTTGAATTTGACGGTGGAAAAGGTGAAAACTTCTCACTTGGACTTGGATCAGGTCAATTCATCCCTGGTTTCGAAGACCAATTGGTAGGTCACTCAGCTGGCGAAACTGTTGATGTTGTTGTAACATTCCCAGAAGACTACCAAGCAGAAGACCTTGCAGGTAAAGAAGCTAAATTCGTAACAACTATCCACGAAGTAAAAGCTAAAGAAGTTCCAGCTCTTGACGATGAACTTGCAAAAGACATCGACGAAGAAGTTGAAACTCTTGACGAATTGAAAGAAAAATACCGCAAAGAATTGACTGCTGCGAAAGAAGAAGCATACAAAGATGCCGTTGAAGGTGCAGCAATCGATAAAGCTGTAGAAAACGCTGAAATCGTAGAACTTCCAGAAGAAATGATCCACGAAGAAGTTCACCGTTCAGTAAATGAATTCCTTGGAAACTTGCAACGTCAAGGTATCAACCCTGACATGTACTTCCAAATCACTGGAACTACTCAAGAAGACCTTCACAAACAATACGAAGCAGAAGCTGAGTCACGTACGAAGACTAACCTTGTTATCGAAGCAGTTGCCAAAGCTGAAGGATTTGACGCTTCAGAAGAAGAAATCCAAAAAGAAATTGAGCAATTGGCTGCAGATTACAACATGGAAGTGGCCCAAGTTCAAAACTTGCTTTCAGCTGACATGTTGAAACACGATATCACTATCAAAAAAGCTGTTGAATTGATTACAAGCACTGCAACAGTTAAATAATCTTAAAAGAGAAAAAGCCCACCTGACTAGGTGGGCTTTCTGCTTGTCTATTTTCCAAAAATCTCTTTTAAGTCTGCATCTGTAATCCCGATCATGGCTGGGATGCTAGACCAGTTTTCTTCGGTGAGGATGTAGGATTGTTCAGAGTCACTTGCTGTGGCAGTTTCAGAGAAGGTTTGTTTACTTTCTTCAATATTAGTTTCAATTAAATCACTGAAACGCTCAATCAGATAGGTCTTGCGGGCAGTCCCGATATGCTTGACTGCATAGTCAAAGGCCTGTAATTCACCAAGAAGGATGAGCTTGCTCTTGGCTCGTGTAATGGCTGTGTAGATGAGATTTCGCTCCAGCATGCGCTTGCTAGCACTGGTGATGGGCAGGATGACAACAGGAAACTCACTTCCCTGAGACTTATGGATACTCATGGCATAGGCTAGTCGAATCTTGTACCATTCGTTACGTGGGTAGATGACCTCATTTCCATCAAAATCAATGACAATCTCGTCTTGTTTGGACTCGGTGTATTTTCCAGGAATCAGGTCTGTGATGTAGCCTAGGTCTCCGTTAAAGACATTAACTTCAGCGTCGTTGACTAGGTGAATAACCTTGTCCCCTGTTCGATAGTGACACTGAGTTGCTTCAAAGCTAACTTGCCCCTTTTGCTGAGGATTGAGCAGGTCTTGCATGAGTTGGTTAATGGCGTCAATACCAGCAGTTCCTCGATACATAGGCGCAAGCACCTGAATATCACGAGCCAGAATGCCACTTCTGAGGGCAGCACCAAGAATTTTCTCAATGGTAGCTGGGATATGGCCACTAGCAATTTCAAAGTAGGAACGGTCAGGTTTTTTCTGGGTAAAGTCGGCTGGCAAGATGCCTTGTCGAATCTGACTCGCCAAGGTAACGATAGTTGATTCTTCGCTCTGACGGTAAATCCGTTCCAAGCGGGTCTGCGGAATCAGGGGTATCTGGAGCAGGTCTGCAAGGACTTGTCCGGGACTAACAGAAGGCAATTGGTCGCTATCCCCCACGATGAGGATTTTACTGTTAGAGGAGATATTGGAGAAGAGTTGGTTGGCTAGCCAAGTGTCCACCATAGAAAACTCATCCACGATGATGAAATCGGCATCCAGATAATCATCTAGATGGCTGGTATCATCGTCTCCCGTCATTCCCAAATGACGGTGTATAGTAGCACTTGGCAATCCTGTCAATTCATTCATGCGCCGAGCCGCTCGACCAGTTGGAGCAGCAAGAAGGATAGGTAAGTTGCTTTTTTTCCTGAGATCAAGCCCTTCTAAGAGGGCATAAACAGCAATAATCCCATTGATAACAGTCGTTTTACCAGTACCAGGTCCACCTGTTAGGATAAAGACCTTGTTCTGGATAGCGTCGCAGATAGCCTGCTTTTGAATGTCATCGTACTGAATCCCCAGTTCTTGCTCGACAGTAGAGATATGCTTGTGAATGGTTTCCAAATCCTGATTTTTCTGCTTTTCTTTTTCAAGGATACGAACCAAGTGACTGCGAATGCCTTCTTCAGCGAAAAAGAGGCTGTTATCAAAGATTTTGGTATCAATCTGCTGAACCTTGTCTTCTTCAAACAAATGAGATAATTCCTGAGCAACTTGGCTGGGATCGAGTTCCACGGGACGGGAAGACTCTAGGAGAGTCAGGGTTTGTTCCAGCAAATCTCGGGCTTCCATATAGGTATCGCCTGTATCCATACATCCCTGAAAAAGACTGTGGACAAGGCCAGCACGGAAGCGTTCAGGAGCTTGACTTTCGATGCCTAGTTCGGCAGCCAATTGGTCAGCAATGGTAAAGCCCAAACCCTTGATATCTTCAACCAGTTGGTAGGGATAGTTTTTGACAATATCCAGCGTTTCTTCCTTGTAAAAGTCTTGAATCTGAAAGGCTAGTTTATTGGGAATGCCGTAGTTGGCCAGTTTTGCCAAGACCATTTCTGTCCCATAGTTGAGACGGAGGGTGGAGACAAAAGCCTCACGGTTTTTGGCAGAGAGTCCTGCAATGCTTTCCAGCTTTTCAGGATGTTCCAGAATTTCGTCTATGGTATTGTCACCATAGCTATCAACGATTTTTTGGGCTGTTTTGAGACCAATTCCCTTGAAATGACTGCTAGAAAAGTACTTGACGAGGCCCTTGCTAGTTGGTTTTGCTCGCTCATAACGACTGATCTGTAGCTGTTCTCCATACTTGGAGTGCTGAATGATTTGCCCCCAAAAAGTGTAGTCTTCACCCTCAATCACGTCCGCCATGGTTCCGGTGACGATGATTTCAAAATCGTCAAAGTCCTCCGCGTCCGTATCTTCGATATCTAGGAGGAGAATGCGATAAAAATTACTGGGATTTTCAAAAATAATGCGTTCAATGGTGCCTGAAAAATAAACTTCCATAGGTTTCCTTTACATGAGTTCGTGAGAGTTGTACCCTTAGCTTCTTTCAACAAGCTAGGAGACTAAAAGGTCTTCTTCTAGCAATAGAAAAAGAGGCTGAGACTTAGCATTCTCGGCCTCTTCCATATCTTAAAAAGTTCCGATACGGTTAAGCGGCCAGAAACGGAATTTTGCTTCACCTTTTATATCGCTGGCCTTGAAGGTACCGACATGGCGGCTGTCGCTAGAGACTAGACGATCGTCACCAAGGAGAAGGTATTCGCCTTGAGGGACAGTAAAGCTGAAGCTAGTATTGGAATTGACATCGACCGTAAAGGCTTGTGCTTTTTGAGCAAGTTCTCTAAAGTAAACTCCCTTATTGCCTTCAAATCCTTTTCCAGTATAGGTGTTCTGCAACTTTTCTGTTTTGAACAAGTTGAGGTACTCAGCTAGGTAAGGTTCATTCGTTTCTTCACCGTTGATAAAGAGTTTGTCATTTTCGTAGCGGATGGTATCTCCAGGCATGCCGATGACCCTTTTGACAATGTCTTTATTTCCGTCTTCCTCATGCGCAACCACGATGTCGAAGCGGTCAATTGGGAGGTGTTTAACAACGAAGAGAACTTCTCCGTCGGCTAGGGTAGGGTCCATAGAGTGTCCTTCCACACGGACATTGCTCCATAGAAAGATGCGGCTAAGACCGACCAGTGCGATAATGAGGAAGAAAACTCCCCATTCTTTTAGAAATGTTTTAAATGAATTCATAATTTACCTTTCTAGAAGTGTTTTGGCTTTTTCAGTGTTTTTAAAATGCAGTTTGGCACAGAAACGAAGTCCTTTCATGCCATAGGCCTGAAGGATTTTGCTAGCAACCTTATCTGATGCAGTCCCAGCGCCACTTGGCAGTTGATAGCCTAGTTCTCGTCCTAGATTTTCCAAGTTTTCGAGGAAGAGATCCCGCGCGATGATGGAGCTAACTGCAACAGCCAGGTATTTTCCCTCGGCTTTTTCTTCTAAGCTAATTTTGTTTGGAAAACGGTTGGCTTCTTGCGCCAAGTACTTGTCATAGTTTTTAGGACTTGTAAAAGCATCAATCACGATTTTTTCTGGCTGGACTCCTTTTTGTAGAAGGAGAAAGATAGCCTGATTGTGAAGGGCAACCTTTACAGAAACAGCATTGTAACGCTCTCCGATAACTTCATTATACTTGCTCGGTGAAAGGAGGAGCGCTTGGTGCGAAATCTTTTCCTTGAGGATAGGGGCAATCTGACGAATCTTTTGGTCGGTCAAGGTTTTTGAATCCCCTACGCCGAGTTTTCGCAAGAAGTCGTGCTGGTCAGGTGTCACGAAGGAAGCCACAACAGCCAGCCCACCAAAGTAGGAACCATTTCCCACCTCGTCAGTCCCAATCATAGGAAAATCTTGTCCACTGGTTTCCTCTACAACCTGATAGCCAAAGAAACTGGCGTATTGCCCAGCAGCTTCGCCCTGCAGGAGGACTTTTCCAGAAGTATAGATGGAAACCGTTGCCTGAGGAAAGCGCAAAAAATAGCGGATATAGGGATTTTTACTAGGACTGAGAGCCTTCTGATACTGACTTAAAAAGCTCTGAATTTCCTGTTCACTTGGTGTGAGTGTGATACTTGCCATAGTCTCTATTGTACCACAAAAGCAGGAGAATTGGTAAAAACTGACAAAATTAGCGAAATTTGGTATAATATCGTGAGGTGAATTTTATGGCAAATCTAAATCGATATAAGTTTACATTCGGGAAAAAGACATTAACCTTGACAACCGAGCATGACAACCTCTTTATGGAGGAAATTGCCAAGGTTGCGACTGAAAAATACCAAGCAATTAAAGAACAAATGCCTGGGGCGGATGATGAGACCATTGCGCTTCTTTTGGCGGTCAACTGTCTGTCTACACAGCTCAACCGTGAGATTGAATTTGATGACAAGGAGCAAGAGTTGTTAGAACTTCGCCACAAGTTAATTGCTGTCAAACAAGAACAGAGCAAGATTGAGGATTCCCTATGATTTCAATCCTACTCTTATTGGTTCTGGCTTGGGGCTTTTACATCGGCTACCGTAGAGGTTTGGTCCTGCAAGTTTATTATTTCCTCGTGGCAGTGATTTCAGCCTTTGTTGCGGGACAGTTTTATAAATCATTGGGAGATCACTTCCACTTACTTGTCCCTTATGCCAATCCTCAGGAAGGACAGGGAACCTTTTTCTTCCCTTCAGACCAGCTGTTTCATCTAGACAAGGTCTTTTATGCAGGCCTAGCCTACCTTTTGGTTTTCGGAATTTGTTATAGTATCGGACGTTTTATCGGTTTGTTCCTGCACTTGATTCCAACTAAAAAGCTCGATGTCAAATGGTTGCGTATCGGATCAGGCCTTTTATCTCTATTGGTAACCTTGTTTGTCTTGCAAATGGCTCTGACCATCCTTGCAACAGTGCCTCTGGCAATCATTCAAAATTCACTCGAAAAAAGTATAGTAGCCAAACACATCATCCAAAGTGTCCCTTTTACGACAAACCTTATCAAACAACTCTGGGTGACAAATTTAATCGGATAAAAAGGGCGGGATTTTTCCTAGCCCTTTGTTTACAGATTGGACGACTAGGTCAAAACACCTAGTTGCTATAATCTTGTAAACCAGCATACAAGGAAAAAATATGAATACAAAAATACTAGAAACCTTAGAATTTAATAAAATCAAAGCCTTGTTTGAACCGCATCTCCTGACTGAGCAAGGCTTAGAGGAGCTAAAAGGCTTGGCTCCAACTGCTAAGGTGGATAAGATCAAACAAGCCTTTACAGAGATGGAGGAAATGCAAGCTCTATTTGTGGAACAACCTCACTTTACCATCCTAGCGACGCGTGAGATATCAGCTGTTTGCAAGCGTCTGGAGATGGGGGCGGACCTCAATATTGAGGAGTTCCTGCTCCTCAAACGAGTCTTGCTGGCTAGCAGAGAGTTGCAAGGCTTTTATACCAATCTCGAAAACGTACGTTTGGAGCAGTTGGCGAGATGGTTTGAAAAACTACATGATTTTCCACACTTGCAAGGGAGTCTTCAAGCTCTAAATGATGCAGGGTTTATCGAAAATTTCGCCAGTGAAGAGCTAGCACGTATCCGTCGGAAAATCCATGATAGCGAGAGTCAGGTTCGAGATGTCTTGCAAGACTTGCTCAAGCAAAAAGCGCAGATGTTGACGGAAGGCATAATTGCTAGCAGAAATGGCCGTCAAGTCTTACCAGTCAAGAACACCTATCGCAATAAGATTGCAGGTGTTGTCCATGACATCTCTGCTAGTGGAAACACGGTCTATATCGAGCCACGTGAAGTGGTCAAGCTGAGCGAAGAAATCGCTAGTTTGCGAGCAGACGAACGCTATGAGATGATTCGCATCCTGCAGGAGCTCTCGGAACGGGTTCGTCCTCATGCTGCTGAGATTGCTAATGATGCTTGGATTATCGGCCATTTAGACTTGATTCGTGCCAAGGTGCGTTTTATTCAAGAAATGCAAGCGGTTGTTCCTCAACTTTCAGAGAATCAAGAGATTCAGCTTCTTCATGTTCGCCATCCTTTGGTCAAGAATGCTGTCGCAAATGATGTACACTTTGGTAAGGAATTAACGGCCATTGTCATTACAGGTCCCAATACGGGTGGGAAGACCATCATGCTCAAAACCCTGGGCTTGACTCAACTCATGGCCCAGTCAGGCTTGCCCATCTTAGCTGATAAGGGGAGCCGTGTCGGTGTTTTCGAGGAAATCTTCGCAGATATTGGAGATGAGCAGTCTATCGAGCAAAGCTTGTCTACCTTCTCCAGCCACATGACCAATATCGTAGATATTCTTGGCAAGGTCAATCAGCACTCGCTCTTATTGCTAGATGAGCTCGGGGCTGGGACCGATCCGCAGGAAGGAGCAGCACTTGCTATGGCTATTCTGGAGGATCTTCGTCTGCGTCAGGTCAAGACTATGGCTACGACCCACTATCCAGAACTCAAGGCTTATGGTATCGAGACAGCTTTTGTACAAAATGCCAGCATGGAGTTTGATACAGCCAGCTTGCGTCCGACCTATCGCTTTATGCAGGGAGTTCCTGGCCGAAGCAATGCCTTTGAAATTGCCAAACGCCTAGGACTGTCAGATGTCATCGTAGGAGATGCCAGCCAGCAGGTCGACCAAGATAATGACGTCAACCGTATCATTGAGCAATTAGAAGAGCAAACGCTTGAAAGTCGCAAACGCTTGGACAATATCCGTGAGGTGGAGCAAGAAAATCTCAAGATGAATCGAGCACTCAAAAAACTCTATAACGAACTCAATCGTGAAAAGGAAACTGAGCTCAACAAGGCGCGTGAACAGGCTGCCGAGATTGTAGAACTAGCGCTAAGTGAGAGTGACCAGATTCTCAAGAACCTTCACAGTAAGTCTCAACTCAAACCCCACGAAATCATTGAAGCCAAGGCTGAGCTGAAAAAACTGGCTCCTGAAAAAGTCGACTTGTCTAAAAACAAGGTCCTTCAAAAAGCCAAGAAAAACCGAGCTCCAAAGGTTGGGGATGATATCATTATTCTCAGTTATGGTCAGCGTGGAACCTTGACCAATCAACTTAAGGACGGCCGTTGGGAAGCCCAAGTCGGTTTGATCAAGATGACCTTGGAAGAGAAAGAATTTGACCTTGTTCAGGCTCAGCAAGAAGCCCCAGTCAAGAAAAAACAAGTCAATGTCGTCAAACGTGCTTCTGGTCGTGGTCCGCAAGCGAGACTGGATCTCCGAGGCAAACGGTACGAAGAGGCCATGAATGAGCTGGACGCCTTTATCGACCAAGCCCTGCTCAATAACATGGCGCAAGTCGACATTATCCATGGTATCGGTACGGGAGTCATCCGTGAGGGCGTCACCAAATACCTGCAAAGAAACAAGCATGTCAAGAGTTTCGGCTATGCCCCACAAAATGCTGGAGGCAGTGGCGCCACCATTGTAACCTTTAAAGGATAGAGAGAAGAAGGATTCGCTCTTTCTGAAAAAAGAAGTGAAAAGTCAAAAAATTTCATAGAATATATTGACAAGGGCTAACTTTTCTTGTAGAATAATAAAAAATAAAATACCAACACCGAATGAAGTTTAATAGAAGTGGAGAAAGGTTTGTTTTCCATGACTGTAAATGGACGGAACTCTGGAGAGACCGTAAAGGCACCGAAGGGGCAAGGCAGGTAACTGCTCAAACTCTCAGGTAAAAGGACAGAGCTAGGATAGACCGCTTTTTGGCATTTATCTAAGCATTCCAGAGTACATGTATCTTGCATGTGCTCTTTCTTTTGGGGTTGAAAAGATAGGAGTAGGATATGTTAGAATTGCTTAAATCAATTGATGCTTTCGTTTGGGGACCTCCCCTCTTGATCTTATTGGTCGGAACGGGTATCTATTTGACCATCCGACTAGGCCTTTTGCAGGTGGCTCGTCTTCCTAAAGCCTTTCAGTTGATCTTTACCAAGGATAAGGGGCATGGCGATGTGTCGAGCTTTGCTGCTCTCTGTACGGCTCTAGCCGCCACCGTTGGTACGGGAAATATCATCGGGGTCGCAACAGCCATTAAGGTTGGAGGACCAGGGGCCCTCTTTTGGATGTGGATGGCAGCCTTTTTTGGGATGGCGACCAAGTATGCCGAAGGCTTACTTGCCATCAAATACCGCACAAAGGATGCAAATGGAGCTGTAGCTGGAGGCCCCATGCATTACATCCTTTTGGGGATGGGAGAAAAGTGGCGTCCACTTGCTATCTTCTTTGCCCTAGCGGGTGTATTGGTTGCCCTTCTGGGGATTGGTACCTTTACCCAAGTCAATTCGATTACAGAATCCATTCAAAATACAGCCCAAGTTAATCCAGCTATCACGGCTCTGATTTTATCCATTTTTGTAGGGATTGCTGTCTTTGGTGGCCTCAAATCCATATCAAAAGTTTCGACAGCAGTGGTTCCTTTTATGGCTATTGTTTATATTTTAGGAACTCTTACAGTTATTCTCTTTAATATCGAGAAAATCCCGGCCACACTTGCCCTCATCTTTACTTCAGCCTTTAGTCCAGCTGCTGCGGTAGGTGGCTTTGCCGGTGCTAGCATTCGGATGGCTATCCAAAATGGTGTGGCGCGAGGAGTCTTTTCTAACGAATCTGGTCTTGGTTCTGCTCCCATTGCGGCGGCTGCAGCTAAGACTAATGAGCCTGTCGAGCAAGGTTTGATTTCCATGACAGGAACCTTTATTGATACTTTGATTATCTGCACTCTGACAGGTCTAACAATCTTGGTAACTGGGGTTTGGAGTGGTGATTTGAATGGAGTGGCCTTGACCCAGTCAGCCTTTTCAACAGTTTTTTCACACTTTGGACCTGCCCTCTTGACCATCTTCCTTGTACTCTTTGCCTTTACGACGATTCTCGGTTGGAACTACTACGGAGAGCGCTGTTTTGAGTTTCTCTTTGGTGTTCGTTTTATCTGGCTTTACCGTGTAGTCTTTGTAGTCATGGTCTTGTTGGGAGGATTTATCGAGTTGGATATGGTCTGGATTATTGCAGATATCGTCAATGCCTTGATGGCTTTACCAAACTTGATTGCCCTCTTAGTCTTGTCGCCAGTCGTCATTGCTGAGACTAAAAAGTATTTTAAACACTAACCCAATCACACTTTTAGTGTGATTTTTTTCATTTCATAAACATTTTTTATCAAGGCGATTGAAAATATATATTATCCAAGGGGGAAATTCTATGATAGACTAAATGACAATAAAATGAAAAGAGGTTTCTTATGACAACATTTACCATCCACACAGTAGAATCAGCACCAGCAGAAGTGAAAGAAGTTCTTGAAACAGTACAAAAAGATAACAATGGCTATATTCCCAACCTAATCGGTCTCTTGGCTAACGCTCCTACCGCGCTTGAAGCCTACCGAACTGTCGGAGCCATCAACCGTCGCAATAGCTTAACACCAGTAGAGCGTGAAGTAGTGCAAATCACGGCAGCCGTAACCAATGGTTGCGCTTTCTGCGTGGCTGGACATACTGCCTTTTCAATCAAACAAATCCAGATGAATGATGATCTTCTCCAAGCCCTTCGCAACCGCACTCCGATTGAAACAGATCCAAAACTAGATACTCTAGCTAAGTTTACCTTGGCGGTCATCAATACCAAAGGGCGTGTAGGAGATGAAGCCCTTAGCGAATTTTTAGAAGCAGGCTACACGCAACAAAATGCCTTGGACGTGGTTCTCGGTGTTAGTCTTGCTAGCCTTTGCAACTATGCCAACAACCTAGCCAATACGCCTATTAACCCAGAATTGCAACCTTATGCATAAAAGGAGGAAAGAGTATGGGATTTTTTTCCGAAGAGTTTTTGAGCTGGTTAGACCAGCATGCTGATGAAATTGATAAACAGTCTTGTGAGGCTGGAGAGCAACTGATTGAAAGGATTGCAGCAGAAGGAGCTTTTCGTGTAGGTGTTCCAGAATCTCTCGGCGGTTCAGACGGAAGCGATCAAGATGTCATTGATATCCTAGCAGAGCTCGCTCAACATTCCTTGACGGCCTCCTTTATTTCTTGGGGACAACGCACCCTAATTGACAATATTATCCATTCAGAGAATTCCTATTTGAAAGAAAACTATCTGGAAAAACTCTTGTCTGGTGAATATGCAGGCGCAACTGCTCTGTCTAATGCGGTCAAGTATTTATCTGATTTAGAAGAGCTGAATGTTTATATCATCGAAGAAAAAGGACAATTTTATCTAAAAGGGCGACTGCCATGGGTAACCAATGCCCGTAGAAATCGATTCTTAACCATTTTTGTAGCAGGTTTTGCTGATGATCCAAGTAAAAGTTATGTGGTGGCTGTGCCATCAGATGCAGAGAATTTTAGTCGTTCGGAAGACTTAGAATTCGTTTCTCTTCAGGGAGGAAACACTGCTGCTTTGACCTTTAATCGGGTTCCTTTAAAAGAAGAGTGGATTCTATCCAAGAATGCTAAAGAATTTTTAACTCAAAATCGTCCCGCATTTTTAGGTTACCAATTTGGTTTAGCCTTTGGATTAGCTGAACGCTCCCTATCAGAAGTAGAAAAAGAATTGGGGAAACGAAGTGTATTAACAGATGAATGGCAATACCAGGTAGAGCAGTTAGATGCTATTCGGCAAGCTCTTTATCAGGGATTGTCTGACCGGTCCTATTTCGTTACCAATCCGCGTGAACTCTTTCAGTTAAGAATAGACATTGTGGATGTGGTTGCTCAAAGTCTTCTATTAGAGTTACAAGCTGGTGGAGGTAGAGGCTACTTTAGCAAATCAACATCTGGTTTTATTCGTCGTTGGAATGAAGGAGCCTTTCTTCCGATTGTCTCTCCAAGCGCTGTTCAGTTGCGCCATATCTTAGCAACGAGTTAAAAAATAGTAGAATAAAAACGAAGTTTGAATTTCCAACTTCGTTTTTTAAGTCCTCATTTAAGCGCTTTTATGCTATACTAATAATAACATGATTATTGGAGGCTCGGATGAAAAAGCTCCCCTTAGTATTCTCTGGCTGTTTATTAGGTTTAGCAGGTGCAGGAAATCTGATTGCAGATACTTTGCCTGTTCTGTCGCATTTATTGAGTCTGACTGGTCTAGTGTTGTGGATTTTCTTTCTTGTTGTTCATCTTTTTAATTGGGAAGAAACCAAGAAAGAATTGACCAGGCCCCCTCTTTTATCTGGGATGGCCACTTTTCCTATGGCTGGGATGATTTTATCGACCTATGTCTTTCGCGTATTCCCTGCTCTTCCTATAGTAGCACAAGGGATCTGGTGGTTTTCATTTCTCTTGGATTTGACTTTGATTGTGACTTTTACCATCAAATTTGCCTGTCCAGGTCGGAGGGTTAATGCGACTCCTAGCTGGACGGTACTCTATGTAGGGATAGCAGTAGCAGCCTTGACCTATCCTCTGGTAGGCATTATTGAGATTGCCTATGCGACCTTGAGTTTTGGTTTTGTCTTGACCTTCTATCTCTATCCGCTTATTTATAGCGATTTAAAGAAAGATCCACTCCCAGTGGCCTTGCTTGGACAGGAAGGAATCTACTGTGCTCCCTTTTCCCTACTCTTAGCTTCTCTAGTTCGAGTTGGAGGAGCAGGCCTATCGACTTGGCTCTTGATTGTCATGATTTTGGCATCTCAGTCCTTCTTTTTCTTTGTTTTAACTCGCCTGCCCAATATTTTAAAACAAGGCTTTCAACCAGCCTTCTCAGCCCTCACCTTCCCAACCATTATCACAGCTACTTCGCTCAAGATGGCTCAGGGGATCTTGAAACTTCCATTTCTGGATTATCTGGTATTGGCTGAAACCGTTATTTGCCTCACTATTTTATTCTTTGTCTTGGTTGGTTATCTGATTTGGTTACGAAAAAAGGTCTAGCTAGAAATAGCTAGGCCTTATTTTTATGGTTTGATAACTTCAGCGCCACCCATGTATGGACGAAGAGCTTCTGGAATGGTTACAGAACCATCTTCATTTTGGTAGTTTTCAAGAATAGCAGCAACCGTACGTCCAACTGCAAGTCCAGAACCGTTCAAGGTATGAAGGAGTTTCACCTTGCCATCCGCTTCATCACGGTAACGGATTTGGGCACGACGGGCTTGGAAATCTTCTGTATTTGAACAGCTTGAGATTTCGCGGTAGGTATCTTGCGCAGGAATCCAAACTTCCAAGTCGTAAGTCTTAGCAGCTGAGAAGCCCATATCTCCAGTAGAGAGGGCAACGACACGGTATGGAAGGTTGAGCTTTTGAAGGATATTTTCAGCGTTAGCTGTCATTTTTTCCAATTCTTCATAAGATTCTTCTGGTTTGGCAAATTTGACCATTTCAACCTTGTGGAATTGGTGCAAACGAATCAAACCACGTGTATCACGACCTGCAGAACCAGCCTCAGAACGGAATGATGGACTCATAGCGGTAAAGTAGATTGGTAGGTCTTTACCGTCAAGGATTTCATCACGGTAGTAGTTTGTAAGAGGAACTTCAGCTGTAGGAATGAGGACATAATTAGTGTCTTTCAATTCAAAAGTATCTTCCTTGAATTTTGGATATTGACCAGTACCAAACATAGAGTCATGGTTAACCATGTAAGGTGTGATGACTTCAGTATAGCCCTCTTTTCCATGCTCATCCAACATGAAGTTGTAGATAGCACGTTCCAAACGAGCCCCAAGTCCTTTATAGAAGAGGAAGCGAGCGCCTGTTACTTTACCACCGCGTTCCCAGTCAAGGATACCCAAGTCTTCACCAAGATCCCAGTGAGCTTTTGGTTCGAATTCAAACTCGCGCGGAGTCCCCCAACGGCGAACTTCCACATTGTCATCTTCATCAGCCCCAACAGGAACGCTGTCGGCAGGGATGTTTGGAAGAGTAGTGGTAAATTCTGTCAATTTAGCATCGATGTCCGCCAATTCAGCATCCAAGGCTTTGACTTCAGCAGATAGGGTTTGCATAGCAGCAATCTTGTCATCGGCATTTTCCTTGTTTCGCTTGGCTTGGGCAATCTCAGCAGAAACTGTGTTACGTTCTGCCTTGAGAGTTTCAACCTTGACCAAGATGTCACGACGTTTAGCATCGATTTCTTTCATCTCATTTAAGATAGCAGCATCTACACCACGTGTAGCTAATTTTTCAGCAACAGTATCAAAATCTGTGCGAATACGTTTAATATCTAACATAAGAACTCCTTTATGAAAAAAGCACACCTGACAAAGCGTTGGAGTGGCAGGGCCACGGTTCCATCCAACTTCACAGGTGTGCACTTGATTGTGTATGTAATTGTTAATAACGGTAGAATTTCACCTATCCCTCCTATCTGCTCGCAGCACCCGCAGACTTTCTGAAAGAAGGAGATAACTTACTTATCCGTTGCTATGATTATACTAAAGTTTCTACTTTTTTGCAAATAGATTTTTAAGTTTTTGTCCAATGGTCTGGAGTAGAGTCGGAAGTTTCACAACCTTGTCGTTTCCTAATTTTTCCCGAGCGATTTTGAGGATAGCTCCAGAGTCTTTTGAAGCAAAGAGGAATTTTCCTTGATCGGTGAAGACTTCAAAGTGGCGGCTAATCTTGCGACCACTTACGCTGGCTCCGATTTGCTGAATGCTAGACCAGGGGATTTGGATATATTGTTCGACATTGACGTCAGGATAAAACTCTAAGGCTTGATCCCCGACTAAAAATTTTCCAACTTTTCCAGAGATAGAGAGGTAAGATGTCCCAGTAGTTTGGAGGTCAATGACTTGATTGAGTGATTGGGCCATGATTAGTCTTCCTTACTTTCACCGAAAAAGGCATGATAGAGAGCCTTGATAGCTGCTTTTTCTTGCTCTTTATTGACAACAAACATGATGGAAACTTCACTTGAACCTTGGGACATCATCTGGATGTTAATCTTGTTTTCAGATAGAGCTCGTGTTGCAGTAGCAGTTACCCCGATATGGCTCTTCATCTTTTCTCCGACAATCATAATGATGGAAAGGTCATGTTCGATTTCAGCATGGTCCACTTCAGCTTTTTGAACGAGTTGGCGCAGAATTTCTTCTTCTTTGATAGGAGTCAATTCGCGGGAGCGGAGGATGATTGAAAGATCGTCAATACCTGTAGGCATGTGTTCCCAACCGATATTGAGGTCCTCAAGGATTTGCAGAACCTTGCGACCAAACCCGACTTCACGGTTCATGAGGTATTTTGACATGTTGATGCTGACGAATCCTGAGTCACCTGCAATCCCTACTACTGGGAATTTATCACTACTGTGTTCTAGAACAATGCGTGTTCCTAGGTGGTCAGGGTTGTTGGTATTCTTGATGACAAGAGGAATTTTTCCGCGGTAGGCAGGAAGAAGGGCCTCGTCATGAAGGACTGAAAATCCAGCGTAAGCCAACTCACGCATTTCACGGTAGGTTAATTCAGGAATGGAGTGTGGTTGGTGGATAATACCAGGATGGGCAGCAAAGATACCATCTACGTCTGTAAAGTTCTCATAGAGATCAGCCTTAACACCTGCTGCAATGATAGAACCTGTGATATCTGAACCTCCACGTGAAAAAGTACAGATTTGATTTTCCTTAGTCACACCAAAGAAACCAGGGATAACAAGGACTTCGTTGCTATCAGCCAAGCCTTCAATCTTGTCATAACTAGATGGGATGATGCGTGCGTTTCCTGGTTCACTTGTGACAACAATTCCAGCTTCTCTTGGGTGAACATAGCGTGCATCGATACCGTTTTGGTTAAAGTAGGCTGCAATCAATTTGGCATTGTTATTTTCTCCAGCAGCTAGGAAGGTATCATAGAGAAATTCATTGTCCTCTATAGGAAGAGTTGCCAAGGCACGAATACTTTTAGAGATTTTTTCTAAAACAGCAGGTTTTAACCCTAGTTCACTAACCATAGCGGCATAACGGTCAATGATCCAGCTTTGGCTAGCACTGATGTCATTTCCAGCCACATAGTCGCGATAGTATTTAATCAAGGCATCAGTTACCTTGGTATCTTCAGCATTGCGTTTACCGGGTGCAGAAACAACTACAAAACGGCGTTCTTTATCACTTTTAACGATATTTAAGACTTTTTCTAACTGACCAGCAGAGGCAAGCGAGCTTCCGCCAAATTTTACAACCTTCATAAGGACTCCTCAAGTAAGTGTTTTATACGATTATAGCAGAAAGAGGGGCATTTTTCAATGAAGAAAATAACTTCCTATTATAATAGAAGAAAACACTAACTTATTTTGAAAAGCGATAACCGTTTAAAAGTAAGAGTGTCAAATTTTACTCACACTCATAAATGATGGGTAAATAATCAGCTGAGACACTTTCCTTTAGTTTTTCCTTGCCTCTTTATCCAAAAAAAGGTATACTTTGATGATAAAATAATTTTATTGCCTTATAAAAGAAAAGGAGAAGCTATGAATCATATCTTATATCAGATCGTAGATGATCTTGCTATCATTACTTTGAATCGTCCCGAAGTGGCAAATGGTTTCCATATCCCAATGTGTGAGGAAATTTTAGAAGCTTTGACTCTAGCGGAGCAGGATCAAGCTGTGCAGTTCATCTTGATTAATGCGAATGGGAAGGTCTTTTCAGTTGGGGGAGACTTGGTTGAGATGAAACGAGCAGTAGACGAAGATGATATCCCTTCTTTGAATAAGATTGCAGAATTAGTCAATACAATTTCTTTTAAAATCAAGCAAATTCCAAAACCTGTTTTGATGGAGGTAGATGGAGCGGTTGCTGGTGCTGCAGCAAATATGGCAGTAGCAGTTGATTTCTGTCTAGCGACTGACAAGGCAAAATTCATTCAAGCCTTTGTCGGAGTTGGATTGGCGCCAGACGCTGGTGGGATTCATCTCTTGAGTCGTAGCATCGGGGTAACACGGGCTGCACAACTTGCCATGACAGGTGAAGCCTTGACTGCTGAAAAAGCGCTAGAATGGGGCGTGGTATACCGTGTTTGTGAAGTTGACAAATTAGAAAAAACAAGAGAACAAGTTCTGAAAAAATTAAGAAGAGGATCAGCAAACTCATACGCAGCGATTAAAAAGTTAGTTTGGGAAAGTCAATTTAAGGATTGGCAGAATTATGCTGAATTAGAATTGAAATTACAAGAATCGTTATCTTTAACTGAAGATTTTAAAGAAGGGGTTCGAGCACATTCTGAAAGAAGAAGACCGAAATTTACAGGAATGTAAAAAAATACTTGCACAATTTTTTGAAGTTTGTTATACTTCTTTTATCAAATGTTTTGATTGTAAAAGCTTTTTGAGGGGGAGGGAAACGATTTGGACTACCAACAAGTAAATGATTATCTAACATCTATTTTTAATAACGTCCTTGTGATTGAGGAGGTTAGCTTACGAGGTAGTCGATTCAAAGACATCTCCATCAAAGAAATGCACACGATCGATGTGATTGGGAAGTTCCCGGAGGCAACGCCAAGTAAGGTTTCAAAGGAACTGATGGTAACTCTTGGGACAGTGACGACGAGTTTGAATAACCTGGAGAGAAAAGGTTATATTGAGCGTATTCGTTCTGACCAAGACCGTCGAGTGGTCTATCTGCATTTGACAAAGAAAGGTCGTTTGGTTCACCGCCTTCATAAACGGTTCCACAAGGCTATGGTCGAAAAAATCATCGATGGCATGAGCCCTGAGGAAAAAGAAGTCATGGGCAGAGGCTTAACGAACCTTTATCAATTTTTGGAGGATTTGAAATAATGGCTTTTGCAAAAATAAGCCAGGTTGCTCATTATGTTCCAGAGCAAGTGGTCACTAATCATGACTTAGCCCAAATCATGGACACAAGCGATGAGTGGATTTCAAGTCGGACAGGAATTAAACAGAGACATATCTCAAAATCAGAGTCTACCAGTGATTTGGCGACAGAAGTAGCTAAGAGCTTGCTGGCTAAAGGGAGCTTAACAGCGGATCAGATTGATTTTATCATTGTAGCGACGATTACCCCAGACTCGATGATGCCTTCTACGGCAGCTCGAGTTCAGGCAAATATCGGAGCGCACAGAGCTTTCGCCTTTGATCTGACAGCAGCTTGCAGTGGCTTTGTATTCGCTCTCTCAACTGCTGAAAAGTTTCTGACAGCTGGACAGTTTCAAAAAGGGATTGTTATCGGGGCTGAAACCTTATCCAAGGCAGTTGATTGGTCGGATCGTTCGACAGCTGTTCTCTTTGGAGATGGTGCTGGTGGGGTTCTCTTGGAAGCGAGCGAAACACGGCACTTCCTTGTGGAAAGTCTCTATACAGATGGCTCTCGGAGCGAGTGTTTGACCTATGGTCAAACGGCTTTGGCTTCTCCTTTCTCAGATCAAGAAGCAGTTCCTGCTTTTTTGAAGATGGATGGACGAGCAGTTTTTGATTTTGCAAATCGTGATGTTGCTAGATCAATCAAAGAAACCATTGAAAATGGTCCAATCGCAGCATCGGAATTGGATTATCTCTTGCTTCATCAGGCAAATATCCGCATTTTGGATAAGATGGCTAAGAAGATCGGCGTAGACCGAGACAAACTTCCTGCCAATATGATGGAGTATGGAAATACCAGTGCAGCAAGTATCCCGATTTTGCTCTCAGAGTGTGTGGAGAATGGCATGATTCGTTTAGATGGTAGCCAGACGATTCTCCTATCAGGCTTCGGTGGAGGTTTGACATGGGGCACACTCATTCTTACAATCTAGGTAATCATGTGGTAAACACATAGTTATAAATTTTTTATATTTTAAAGGAGTCCTATCATGGCAGTATTTGAAAAAGTACAAGAAATTATCGTTGAAGAACTTGGGAAAGACGCATCAGAAGTAACACTTGAATCTACTTTTGATGATTTGGATGCAGATTCATTGGACTTGTTCCAAGTAATCTCTGAAATCGAAGATGCTTTCGATATCCAAATCGAAGCAGAAGATAACTTGAAAACAGTTGGTGACTTGGTTGCCTACGTTGAAGAGCAAACAAAATAATTAACATATTACTAGAAGGAGTAGGGGAAACCCACTCCCTCTTGTTTAGGTAATAGTTTGAAACTCAAATGATAAACTCATCGAACTATTACGTAAGCAAGGAATGATGGAGGCACTATGAAAACACGTATTACAGAATTATTGAACATTGATTATCCTATTTTTCAAGGAGGAATGGCCTGGGTTGCAGATGGTGACTTGGCTGGTGCAGTATCAAAAGCTGGTGGTCTAGGGATCATCGGTGGTGGGAATGCACCTAAAGAAGTCGTAAAGGCTAATATCGATAAAATCAAATCACTTACGGACAAACCTTTTGGTGTCAACATCATGCTCTTGTCACCTTTTGTAGAAGACATCGTTGATCTCGTGATTGAAGAAGGGGTCAAGGTTGTTACAACTGGTGCAGGAAATCCAAGTAAATACATGACTCGTTTCCATGATGCAGGAATTACAGTTATTCCCGTTGTTCCAAGTGTTGCTTTGGCAAAACGCATGGAAAAAATTGGTGCAGATGCAGTTATTGCAGAGGGAATGGAAGCCGGTGGACATATTGGTAAATTAACGACGATGACCTTGGTTCGCCAAGTTGCTGCAGCTGTTTCAATTCCAGTTATCGCAGCTGGAGGAATTGCGGACGGTGAAGGTGTCGCTGCAGGCTTTATGCTTGGTGCTGAGGCCGTTCAAGTTGGTACGCGTTTCGTAGTAGCTAAGGAATCTAACGCCCATCCAAAATATAAAGAAAAAATCTTAAAAGCGCGTGATATCGATACGACTATTTCCGCTCAACACTTTGGACATGCTGTTCGTGCTATTAAAAACCAGTTGACACGTGACTTTGAGCAGGCTGAAAAAGATGCCTTTAAACAAGAAAATCCAGATTTAGAAATCTTTGAGCAAATGGGAGCTGGTGCTCTTGCTAAAGCCGTTGTTCATGGAGATGTAGAAGGTGGGTCTGTCATGGCAGGTCAGATCGCTGGTTTGGTTTCTAAAGAGGAAACTGTCGAAGAAATTCTAAAAGATCTATACTATGGCGCAGCCAAAAAAATTCAAGAAGAAGCCTCTCGTTGGGCAGGAGTTGTAAGAAATGACTAAAACAGCCTTTCTATTTGCGGGTCAAGGTGCTCAGTATTTAGGAATGGGGCGTGATCTCTATGATCGCTACCCTATCGTCAAGGAAACAATTGACCAAGCCAGTCAGGTTTTGGGTTATGACCTTCGTGACTTGAACGATAAGGAAGAAACCAAGTTAAACCAGACTCGCTATACGCAACCAGCTATTTTAGCGACTTCGGTTGCTATTTACCGACTATTAAAAGAAAAGGGATACCAGCCGGATATGGTAGCAGGATTGTCTCTTGGGGAATATTCTGCTCTTGTAGCAAGTGGGGCCTTGGACTTTGAGGATGCAGTTGCCTTGGTTGCTAAGCGCGGTGCTTATATGGAAGAGGCTGCACCTGCAGGCTCTGGGAAGATGGTTGCGGTTCTCAATACTCCAGTTGAAGTGATTGAGGAAGCTTGTGAAACAGCCTCTAAAGTTGGAGTAGTGACTCCAGCTAACTACAACACCCCAAGCCAAATCGTTATCGGTGGCGAGGTGGCTGCGGTTGACCGCGCAGTTGAACTCTTGCAGGAAGCAGGAGCAAAACGATTGATTCCTTTAAATGTATCGGGTCCTTTCCATACAGCCCTTCTTGAGCCAGCCAGTCAGCAACTAGCTGGAGCTCTTGAGGGAGTGAGTTTCTCTGATTTTACTTGCCCACTAGTCGGCAATACGGAAGCTGCTGTTATGGAAAAAGGTCGAATCCAAGAGCTTTTGACGCGTCAGGTCAAAGAACCTGTTCGTTTTTATGAAAGTATTGCTGTGATGCAGGATGCTGGGGTAACCAACTTTATTGAAATTGGTCCGGGTAAGGTCCTATCAGGCTTTGTCAAAAAAATCGATAAAACAGCTCAGCTAGCTAACGTTGAAGACCAAGCAAGCTTGGATGCTTTGTTAGGAAACTAATGATTCCTTCTCCCACAAAATACAACAGGAAACAGGAGAAATAGAATGCAACTTACAAACAAAAATGTCTTTGTAACAGGTTCAAGTCGTGGTATCGGACTTGCCATTGCTCACAAATTTGCCCAACTAGGCGCTAATGTAGTTTTGAATAGTCGCGGGGCAATCTCAGAAGAATTGCTGGCTGAGTTTTCAAACTACGGCGTCAAAGTAGTACCGATTTCAGGTGATGTTTCAGACTTTGCAGATGCCAAGCGTATGGTAGATCAAGCGATTGCAGAACTCGGTTCTGTCGATGTCTTGGTCAACAATGCTGGGATTACTCAGGATACTCTCATGCTTAAGATGACCGAGGAAGACTTTGAAAAAGTGATTAAAATCAACTTGACAGGTGCTTTCAACATGACGCAAGCAGTCTTGAAACAGATGATCAAGGCACGTGAAGGTGCGATCATCAACATGTCTAGTGTGGTCGGTTTGATGGGAAATATCGGACAAGCCAACTATGCAGCTTCTAAAGCAGGTTTGATTGGTTTTACCAAATCAGTTGCACGTGAAGTTGCCAATCGTAATGTGCGCGTAAATGCACTTGCACCAGGAATGATCGAGTCAGATATGACTGCTGTTTTGTCTGATAAGGTCAAGGAAGCGACATTGGCACAAATCCCAATGAAACAGTTTGGTCAAGCAGAACATATCGCAGATGCTACAGTGTTCCTGGCTGGACAAGATTATTTGACTGGACAAGTTCTCGCTGTTGATGGCGGACTTAGCATGTAAAAAAAGAAAGATATAGGTAAGACAGATGAAACTAAATCGAGTTGTAGTAACAGGTTACGGATTGACCTCTCCTATCGGAAATACTCCAGAAGAATTTTGGAACAGTTTGCAAACTGGAAAAATTGGAATTGGAGAAATCACTAAATTTGACCACAGCGAATTTGCTGTGCACAATGCAGCAGAAGTCCAAGATTTCCCATTTGATAAATACTTTGTCAAAAAAGATACCAACCGTTTTGACAACTATTCTTTGTATGCCTTGTATGCGGCTCAAGAAGCGGTGACAAATGCAAATCTTGATGTAGAAGCAATCGATAAAGATCGCTTTGGTGTCATCGTTGCTTCTGGTATTGGGGGAATTAAAGAAATCGAAGATCAGGTTATCCGTCTTCATGAAAAAGGTCCAAAACGCGTTAAACCAATGACCCTTCCAAAAGCTTTGCCAAATATGGCTTCAGGAAATGTTGCCATGCGTTTCGGAGCAAACGGTATCTGTAAATCAATCAATACAGCCTGTGCATCATCAAATGATGCCATTGGAGATGCCTTCCGTTCAATCAAGTTTGGTTTCCAAGATGTCATGTTAGTTGGTGGATCAGAATCATCTATCACTCCTTTTGCTATCGCTGGTTTCCAAGCTTTGACTGCCCTATCAACTACAGAGGATCCAACTCGTGCTTCTATCCCATTTGACAAAGACCGTAATGGTTTTGTCATGGGAGAAGGTTCAGGAATGTTGGTTCTTGAAAGCCTTGAACATGCTGAAAAGCGTGGTGCAACTATCTTGGCTGAAGTAGTTGGTTATGGAAATACCTGTGATGCTTACCATATGACTTCACCTCATCCAGAAGGTCAAGGTGCGATTAAGGCTATGAAGTTGGCTTTGGAAGAAGCAGAAATTTCTCCAGAGCAAGTGGCTTACGTCAACGCCCACGGAACTTCAACTCCTGCAAATGAAAAAGGAGAAAGTGGTGCGATCGTAGCAGTTCTTGGTAAAGAAGTACCTGTATCTTCAACCAAGTCCTTTACAGGACACTTGCTTGGTGCTGCAGGGGCAGTAGAAGCCATCGCTACCATAGAAGCCATGCGTCATAACTATGTACCAATGACAGCTGGAACAAGCGAGTTATCAGACTATATCGAAGCGAATGTCGTTTATGGACAAGGCTTGGAGCAAGAAATCCCTTATGCTATTTCAAACACTTTTGGTTTTGGTGGACACAATGCGGTTCTTGCTTTCAAACGTTGGGAGAATAAATAATTATGAATTTAAATGAAATCAAGGACTTGATGGCTCAATTTGACCAATCAAGTTTGAGAGAATTTTCTTATAAAAATGGAACGGACGAATTGCAGTTCAGTAAGAATGAAGTAAGAATGGCTTCTGAAACACCAGCTCAAGTTGCTCCAGTGCCAACTGCAGTAGCTGCAAGTCCAGTAGTTTCTGCCCCTTCAACTCCAGTAGAGACTTCTGTGGAAGAAGCTCCAGCACCAGCTGAAACGACGGTTGCTCCGGAGGGTGATGTCGTTGAGAGCCCACTTGTAGGGGTGGCTTACTTGGCCGCTGGACCAGATAAACCTGCCTTTGTCACAGTTGGAGACAGTGTTAAAAAAGGTCAGACTTTGGTGATCATCGAAGCCATGAAAGTCATGAATGAAATCCCTGCACCTAAAGATGGTGTGGTGACAGAAATTCTCGTTTCAAATGAAGAAATGGTTGAGTTCGGTAAAGGATTGGTACGCATCAAATGATCGATATTCAAGGAATCAAAGAAGCTCTACCCCATCGCTACCCCATGCTCCTAGTGGATCGTGTCTTGGAAGTGAGCGAGGATACCATTGTTGCCATTAAAAATGTGACCATCAACGAACCTTTCTTCAATGGTCATTTTCCTCAATACCCAGTTATGCCAGGTGTTCTTATCATGGAAGCCTTGGCTCAGACTGCTGGTGTCTTGGAATTGTCCAAACCTGAAAATAAAGGGAAACTGGTCTTCTACGCTGGCATGGACAAGGTTAAGTTTAAGAAGCAAGTTGTACCAGGTGACCAATTAGTCATGACGGCTACTTTTGTCAAACGTCGTGGTACGATTGCTGTGGTTGAAGCAAAGGCTGAAGTAGATGGTAAGCTTGCAGCGAGTGGTACTCTTACCTTTGCAATTGGAAACTAAGGAGGTTCTCCATGTTTCGTAAAATTTTGATTGCCAACCGTGGTGAGATTGCGGTTCGCATTATTCGAGCTGCGCGTGAATTGGGCATTGCAACCGTAGCAGTCTATTCAACTGCTGATAAGGAAGCTCTTCACACACTCCTAGCGGATGAAGCTATCTGTATCGGACCTGGTAAGGCGACAGAATCTTATCTCAATATCAACGCTATTTTATCTGCTGCAGTCTTGACTGAAGCAGAAGCCATCCACCCAGGTTTTGGTTTTCTTAGCGAAAACTCCAAGTTTGCCACGATGTGTGATGAAGTGGGGATTAAGTTCATTGGTCCTTCTGGGGCAGTAATGGATACCATGGGAGATAAGATCAATGCGCGTGAGCAAATGATCAAGGCTGGGGTTCCAGTTATCCCAGGATCTGATGGTGAAGTTCACACGGCTGAAGAGGCGCTTGCAGTTGCAGAAAAAATTGGCTATCCAGTCATGCTTAAGGCATCGGCAGGTGGTGGTGGAAAAGGGATTCGTAAGGTTGAAAAGGCAGAAGACTTGGTCGCAGCCTTTGAGACAGCATCCAGTGAAGCTAAGGCCAATTTTGGAAATGGCGCTATGTATCTTGAGCGTGTGATTTATCCAGCTCGCCATATTGAGGTTCAGATCCTTGCGGACCAAGAGGGTCATGTTGTCCATCTTGGTGAACGGGACTGTTCACTTCAACGGAATAACCAAAAGGTCTTAGAAGAAAGTCCGTCCATTGCAATTGGTAAAACACTTCGTAATGAAATTGGTGCTGCGGCTGTTCGAGCTGCAGAGTCTGTAGGCTATGAAAATGCAGGGACGATTGAATTTCTTCTCGATGAAGCGAGTGGCAATTTCTACTTCATGGAAATGAATACTCGTGTGCAAGTGGAGCACCCAGTCACAGAGTTTGTTTCAGGTGTTGATATCGTGAAGGAACAGATTCGCATTGCTGCCGGGCAACCTTTACCTTTCAGACAAGAAGATATCGTCCTACGAGGTCATGCTATCGAGTGCCGGATTAATGCAGAAAATCCAGCATTTAACTTTGCTCCAAGCCCAGGGAAAATTACCAATCTCTATCTACCTAGTGGTGGAGTTGGCTTGCGCGTGGACTCAGCAGTTTATCCAGGTTATACCATTCCTCCTTACTATGATAGTATGATTGCTAAAATCATCGTTCATGGGGAGAACCGTTTTGATGCTCTTATGAAGATGCAACGGGCACTTTATGAACTTGATATTGAAGGAGTGCAAACCAATGCAGACTTCCAGTTGGATCTGATTTCAGACCGCCGAGTTATCGCTGGTGACTACGATACTTCCTTCTTGATGGAAACTTTCTTGCCAAAATACCAAGAAAAAGAATAGACTTTCAAACAGTATGAGAACTAAAAGGGGGAGTTATGGCTCTATTTAGTAAAAAGGATAAGTATATTCGGATCAATCCTAACCGTTCCGTAAGGCAGAAACCACAAGCCAAGCCTGAGGTTCCGGATGAACTCTTCTCCCAGTGTCCTGGTTGTAAACACACCATTTATCAAAAGGATCTTGGGAGCGAACGAATTTGTCCCCATTGTAGCTATACTTTCCGTATTTCAGCTCAGGAACGCTTGGATTTGACGATTGATTCTGACAGTTTTGTGGAGATGTTTACAGGTATTGAAACTCAAGATCCATTAAACTTTCCTGGCTACCAGAAAAAATTGGCTACTATGCGTGAAAAGACAGGTTTGGATGAAGCCGTACTAACTGGTACAGCTAGCATCAAGGGACAAAAAGTTGCCCTTGGGATCATGGATTCAAACTTTATCATGGCTTCTATGGGAACCGTTGTGGGTGAAAAAATCACGCGCTTGTTTGAGTATGCAACGGTAGAAAACTTGCCAGTCGTTCTCTTCGCAGCTTCTGGTGGAGCCCGCATGCAAGAAGGAATCATGAGCTTGATGCAGATGGCTAAGATTTCTGCGGCAGTTCAACGTCATTCCAAGGCAGGACTTTTTTACCTAACTATTTTAACCGATCCGACAACAGGTGGGGTGACCGCTTCTTTTGCTATGGAAGGGGATATTATCCTAGCGGAGCCACAGAGTTTGGTTGGTTTTGCTGGACGTCGTGTTATCGAAAATACAGTTCGTGAGACCTTGCCGGATGACTTCCAAAAGGCAGAATTTCTGCTTGAACATGGATTTGTTGATGCAATTGTCAAACGGAGAGAATTGCCTGAAACAATTGCTAAATTAGTGAGATTGCATGGAGGAAGTCGCGGATGAATATTGCAAAAATAGTCAGAGAGGCACGCGAGCAGAGTCGCTTGACTGCACTTGATTTTGCCAATGGAATCTTTGACGAGTTTATCGAATTGCATGGAGATCGCTCTTTCCGCGATGATGGTGCGGTTATCGGTGGAATTGGCTGGTTAGGTGATCAAGCAGTGACTGTCGTTGGTATCCAAAAGGGAAAGAGTCTTCATGATAACCTCAAACGAAATTTTGGGCAACCACATCCAGAAGGCTATCGTAAGGCCTTGCGCCTGATGAAACAGGCAGAAAAGTTTGGCCGTCCAGTTGTGACCTTTATCAATACGGCGGGTGCTTACCCAGGTGTTGGAGCCGAGGAACGTGGACAAGGTGAAGCAATTGCCCGAAACCTGATGGAAATGAGTGATCTCAAGGTTCCAATCATTGCGATTATTATCGGTGAAGGAGGATCTGGTGGGGCCCTAGCTCTAGCCGTAGCTAACCGTGTCTGGATGTTAGAAAACTCAATCTACGCAGTACTTAGCCCGGAAGGATTTGCCTCTATCCTTTGGAAGGATGGAAGTCGTGCTATGGAAGCGGCGGAGCTGATGAAAATCACTTCACACGAACTTCTAGAAATGGGAATCGTAGACAAGGTAATCTCAGAAGCAGGGCTGTCAAGTAAAGAACTGCTAGGTTGCGTTAAAAATGAATTGCGTGCAGAGCTAGATAGATTGCAAGAACTACCACTCGACCAACTTATCGAAGAACGTTACCAACGCTTTAGAAAATACTAAGAAAATTTAAAAGCTAGAACATTTTGTTCTAGCTATTTTGATAATAGAGCATGGATAAACATGAATACTCTAGATAAATAAGAAAATAATCAATGGTATATCCTCAATATTGCCCTAATAGAGAGTTTACCATTAGGAGAGAGAAAGAATGAAAAAGACAATACATTTAGGAATCTGTATAGTTTTAATGTTCCTGTACATTTATTTAACACCATTAGGAGCTATAACTCTAGCTAGGACCTTTGGTTTAGGAATGGACAGCTATATAATCTTCCTAGTCGGAGAAGTGTTGCTTATTTTCTTTTTATTCGTTTTGTGGTTGAAAAAGAAGAAGATGCTCTTTATTTTCGAGAAAAAGCGTTGGCACTGGTCTTATCTCGCTTTCTTAGTGGCTTGCTTTCTTATCTATTCTTTTTTAAATGGATTTAGAATGCAGAATATTCGATTGATTGACCATAGCTTTATTTTCCAAGACTTTCTTTCAGAACTTTACTTAAACGGAAGAGAAACGACTCTATCAAGTCTTATATATTTAATCTTTAATGTTTCGATTGTACCTGTTGTTGAGGAGACAATCTATAGAGGTTATTTTATGAATACCTTCTTTCCGAAGTCGGAGTTTTATTTTGATGTGATCTTGTCTTCTTTCATCTTTGGGCTCAGTCACTTAGTTCTATCCCATCGTGACCCCATCAGTCTCATCATTTATAGTATTCTTGGTCTTCTATTTGCAGTCGCTTATCGAGTTACGGGTAGTCTTCGATTTACCATTGTTTGTCATAGTTTCTATAATGTTATTCCCTATGCTCCGTCGATTTTATTTTATATTTATTATTTGATTTTTAGATGGTAGGAAGTAAAGAAAAAGTGTTTGATAATTTTCAAACACTTTTTCTAATTTAATGGGAAGATGGAGAAATCTCTTTTATCAATTTCTTATTTCTCGATGAGTAAAGCTGCCGTTTAGGATAAAAAATTGACAGTTTAAGAGATAGACTATAAAAAAGACAAAAAAGATGTATACTGTAGATGTAAGCTTATAAAAAATTATTTTAAGGAAGTACTTGATAGGACAGGTACAGATACATTTACAGTTCTTTCATCTGAGGACTTAGAGCAAGTTTCAGGTGGTGGCATGATTTGGTTAGTTTATGATAGACATTGGGCTTCGCCATATGCATATAGTTTGGCGACAGAATGGAGTACAATACTGAATCATGCGACTAGACGTGGTTCTGGTATTGGCTATTGATAAATTAAAGGGGTAAGTATGAAAAAACTAGGGCATTTGGGAGTCTATACATCACTGGTATTTCTATCGGTTTATCTACCAGAGTTAGGGATTATGCATCTAACTAAGTTTTTAGGATGGGGGATAGATGGCTATTCTATCTTTTTAACAGTTGAAGTAATAGCTCTTTTGCTATTATTTATCTACTGGCTAAAAAAGAAAGAGATGCTCTATATTTTTGAAAAAAAGGGTTCAAAGAAGTCAAGATTCTTTTACCTTGTAGTTGGCCTAGTGGCTACTTATTTTGTTCGTCAATTGGTGGATGCTTTTCAGTTACAGTTTCATCACCTAATTGATAACAAGTATATCTTTCAAGACCTTCTTTCGATTCTATACTCCAATGGGCAACCAACTTTTCTATCAACTGTTCTCAGTTTTAGTTTAACAGTAGTCGTCGGACCTATATCAGAGGAACTAATTGACAGAGGGTATTTTATGAATTCCTTCTTTCCCCAGTCCAAGTACTATCTGGATGTTATCCTATCTGCTCTTATCTTTGGACTTAGTCATTTGATCCTAACTCACCGAGATCCTATCAGTTTGATTATTTATAGTTTAGGCGGTCTCTTCTATGCCCTTGTCTACCGTTGGACAAAGAACTTAAAAATTACCATCCTGTGCCATAGTTTTTTCAACTTCCTTATTTATGCAAAACCCATCTGGATTTTTGTTTATAATTATGTCTATTACCACTTTTTTAGATAGTAGGAAGTAAAGAAAAAAGTGTTTGACAATTATCAAACACTTTTTATATTTACTGTTCTTCTGTTACAAACTGGCTGAGCAGTCCGTTGATAAAACGGGCAGATTTTTGATCTGAGAAGTCCTTTGCAAGCTCGATAGCTTCATTAACAGCAACCAGCTGTGGAGTGTCAAATGAAGTGATTTCAAAGACTCCCAAGCGAAGGAGGTTTCTCTCCACGAGTGTTAAACGCTCGATGGTCCAACCTGCTTTTAAATGCTGTGTGATTTGCTTGTCTAGTTCTTCCTTTTTAGCCTGAACACCAGAAACTAGCTCTGTCAAAAAGGCTGGAAGTTGCACATCCGTATCTTCACGATCATGAGTATAGGCGAAACGACAAGCAGTTTCGACATCCGTACCGAATTCAAGGCTCATGAGAGCTTGAAAAGCGCATTTACGGAGTTGGCGTCTAGATTCTAATAGTGGACTAGTCATTGAGGAAGTCCTCGTCAAATAGATCTTTCAATTCTGGTTTTGGTGTTTTATCTGCAACGATACCTGCAACGTGAATATTGATAGCAGCGAGTTCTACATCAGCCATATTGCGGACGGCATCTTTAACAGCTTTCTGGATAGCAACAGCTACCTTAGGAACTTTTACTCCGTACTCAAGGTAGAGATAGATATCTGCTGTGAGCTCTTCGTCCACGTTTTTAAGATAAACACCACGGCCAAGAGAAAGTTTTGAAAGGGTGTCAGATACTGATTTGTTTGAAAAAGAGTGTACACCCTCTACTTTTGCAGTAGCAATAGCAATGATTTTTTCAAGTACACGTGGGGCGATAACGATTTCGCCAAGTTGTTCTTCAATTCCCATAGAATGACCTCTTTCTAGAGATTAGGCACGAGAAACGTAAGTTCCTTCTGCAGTGTTGATAACGAGTTTTTGTCCTGCTTCGATGAAGTCTGGAACGTTTACGACAAGTCCAGTTTCCATCGTTGCTGGTTTACCAGAACCTGTAACAGTAGCACCTTTGATAGATGGTTGAGTTTCTGCAACTGTCAATTCGACAGTAGTAGGAACGGTAACACCAATCACTTCAGTTCCGTAGAATTGGATCTTCACTTCTGAGTTTTCAAGAATGTAAAGCAATTCGTTTTCAACGTTGACTACAGGGATTTCGTATTGGTCGTAAGTTTCTGTATTCATGAAGTAGGCTGTGTCATCCATTTTGTACAAGTATTGAGCTGGGACAGTCTCGATGATGGCTTGTTCAAATTTTTCCTCTGGACGGTAGCTTGTGTCAAATGTAGAACCAGTACGGACATCACGCAATTTCATACGCATGATTGTATTTCCTTTACCTGGTTTGTGGTGGCTAGCTTCCAAAACGCGGATCAATTTTCCGTCAGCTGTTTCAAAGGTCATACCAGCCTTTAATTTACTTGCTTCAATCATGTTTTTACCTCTTTAATAAATAATTTACTCTTTATTGTACCATAAAAGACAACATTACTCAAATGTCAGAAG
>CAUSPE010000015.1:0-37063 GCA_963533485.1 uncultured Streptococcus sp. | reverse complement strand
TTTCAGGAATTACTTCACCTGAGTCAAGGATATCTTGGATATCAGATTTCAATACATCAGCTTTTGGTCCGTAGATAGCTTGGACACCTTGTCCTTTCATGACAAGACCCATAGCTCCTTCTGCTTTCCATTGTTCCTCAGTACCAACGCGATCTGCGTCTTTAACAGTTACACGAAGACGAGTCATACATGCATCCACATCTACGATATTTGCACGACCACCAAGAAGGTTAATGATATTTACGGCTTGAGAAGCTGCTGCAACTTTTGGAGTTCCAGGAGCTGCTTCTTCTGATGCTCCTTCAGCTGTTTCGTAGTTTCCGTTACGTCCTGGAGTTGCGTAGTTGAATTTCTTGATCATGAAGTTGGCAATGAAGTACATGATAACCGCAAAGAGAACAGTTACCCAGATAAAGTTAACGATATCCATACCAATACCAGCATTAATTGCCAATGGTGTACGAGTCAAGAATTCAATTGAACCGAATGAGTGGACACGAAGGTGAACAATATCTGCCATAGCAAAGGCAGCACCTTGAACTACTGAATAAACAAGGTAAAGCGGTGTTGCGATGAACATGAACATATACTCGATAGGTTCAGTAACCCCTGTCAAGAATGTTGCAAGGGCTGTCGCAATCATCATACCCTTGTATTGGTGTTTCTTATCAGCATCAACATTGCGGTAGATAGCAACGATGACACCCATCAAGATACCAAATGAACCGATCATTTGTCCAACTTTGAAACGAGCTGGAGTGACTGTTGTAAGAAGGTGTTGGTATTGGTCAGCATTTGAACCTTTAAGGTTAACAAGGTCCGTTACCCAAGCAAGCCAAAGTGGATCTTGACCAAATACTTGTGTTCCTTTTGCTGCACCGGTTAACACTTCGTATGTTCCACCAAGAGCTGTGTAGTTCATTGGGATAGTCAACATGTGGTGAAGACCGAATGGCAAGAGCAAACGTTCCAAAGTACCATACAAGAATGGTGCAAGGACTGGAGCAGTTTCTTGTGAGTTGGCAATCCAAATACCAAAGTTGTTGATACCTGTTTGAACTACTGGCCAAAAGGCAGCAAGTAGAATTGCAGCAATAGCTGAACGAAGAATAACGACGAATGGTACGAAACGTTTACCATTGAAGAATGAAAGGGCATCAGGAAGTTTACGGAAGTTGTAGTATTTGTTATAAGCTGTTGCCCCAACAAAACCAGAGATAATCCCTACGAAAACCCCCATGTTAAGAGCTGGTGCCTCAAGAACGCTGATAAAGTAGTCAGCAACCTTGATTGAACCACCAAAGAAGGTAGTAACCATTGCTTCAGGGTTTTTCAACATATCACCTGTAACACCGAAGATAGCACCTGTGATACGGTTAATCAAGATAAAGGCAAGTCCAGCTGCAAATGCACCACCTGCACGTTCTTTTGCCCAGCTTCCCCCAATAGCAAGGGCAAACAAGATATGAAGGTTACCGATAACCCCCCAACCAATTTGCTCAAGGATTCCACCTGTAATCACTAGAGGAGCAAGGTTTGGGTCGATCATCACGATTGATTTACCGATTGAGATCATCAATCCCGCCGCTGGCATAACGGCGATAACCACCATTAAAGCCTTACCGAATTTTTGCCAAAATTCGAAAGACAAGACATTTTTGAATGTAGCTTTCATCATTCAAATCTCCTTTATTTTATTTAGGCAAACGTTTTACGAAAACGTTTGCATTTGGTTATGTATTAATTATACCACTTTTATTTTTTTTGTAAAGGCTTTTATAAAAAAATTGTCTATTTTTTTTAATTTTTAAAAAGGAAAAAGAGAAGTTTACAAAAACTTCTCTTTTAAATATGTATTATTTTTCTGATTTGTACTGCAATTTGCATTTAAATCCAACTAGATCTTCAAGAATCGACGCATCGAAATCCCTGAACCAATTGAACCAATGAAAATTCCGATTATAAATAATAGGACTGTCATCAGAGGGATAAACACATCTGGCGTAATCATTGACAAGTTTTGACCTACCAAGGATTTATTGACCGATTGATAAACCATATTGTAAACAAAGAATACAAGGACTGAAGGAATCGCTGCACCAAGCAAGCCAATAAAAGCACCTTCTAGCAAGAATGGACCACGGATATAGCCATTTTTCGCTCCTACAAGACGCATGATCTGAATCTCACGACTACGTGAAATAATAGTGATACGAATGGTATTGGAAATGAGGAAGACTGCGATGAAAATCAAGAGCCCTGCAATAACCAATCCCCAAACACGGATAAAGGAAGCTAGTTCGAAAAGTCGTTGAGTGTTGGCTCCACCATCTTGAACTTCTGATACTCCCTCAATTTTCTTAGCTTCTTCAGCTACAGTTTTAACATCACTCGGAGAATTTGTATCAACGATATAGGCATCATAGAGAGGGTTGGCATCCCCTTCAAAGACCTTCCAATCGTCACCCATTGTTTCCGTTAGTTTTTCGTACTGTTCTTCTTTACTTGAGAAGGTAACACTCTTAACAGCAGGCATAGCTTTCAAAGCATCATATACCTTGTGGTAGTCATTATTGGTAACTGTCTGACCTTCTTTTTCAATCGTTTCACTGTTATCCGCTACATCCTTACGAATGTAAACCATGACACGAACATTGTTTTCAATATCGGTAGCCAGTTTTGCTGTATTAAAAATTACGGACGCAAACAGGGCAACGAGTGTCAAGGTAATCATAACCGAACTCACTGCTGCTACTGTCATCCAGCCATTTCGTTTTAAACTTTTTAATGATTCAAATAAATGGCGAAAAAATCTACTAATCATCGTATCCATATTCTCCTTTAGCTTCGTCACGAACGACACGGCCATTTTCAATGGCAATGACACGGTGGCGCAAGGTATTTACAATCTGGCTATTATGGGTTGCCATCAAGACAGTAGTACCTTGGAGATTGATGCGTTCCAACAGATTCATAATTTCCCATGAATTATCTGGGTCCAAGTTTCCTGTTGGCTCATCGGCAATCAATACCTTAGGATTGTTGACAATCGCGCGAGCAATCGCAATCCGTTGCTGCTCTCCACCTGAGAGTTCATTAGGGAAAGAGCGAACCTTATGTTTCAAACCAACCAGGTCCAATACTTCCATAACACGTTTTTTGATGTTGCGACGGCTCTCACCGATTACTTCCATTGCATAGGCAATATTCTCATAAACAGTCTTCTTAGGTAAGAGTTTGTAATCCTGAAAGACTACCCCAACACTACGACGTAGAAGCGGGACATCTTTCTTCTTAATTTTAACTAAATTAAAGCCTGCAACTGTTAGGCTTCCTTTTTCAATCTTTACTTCTCGGTATAAAGCTCGAATAAAGGTTGACTTACCTGCCCCAGAAGGTCCTACGATATAGGCAAACTCTCCTGGTTCAATGGTAACAGATACTCCACGCAGGGCAGTCGTTCCATTGTCATACTTTTTGACAACATCTCTCATTTCAATGATTGACATATGAGTTCCTTTCTATCTTAGCTGATTCGCCACTTGAGGTAGGCATCGATGAAACCATCAAGGTCTCCATCCATCACCTTATCTACCTGAGCAACTTCAAAGCTTGTACGGTGATCTTTTACCATAGTATAAGGCGTGAAAACATATGAACGGATTTGGCTTCCCCATGTGATTTCTTTTTTCTCACCTTTAAGGGAATCAACTTCCGCAGCTTTCTTTTCTTGCTCCATTTGATAGAGCTTAGCCTGCAACATCTTCATGGCACGATCTCTATTTCCATACTGGGTACGATCGACCGTTGATTGGACGACAGTTCCCGTAGGAATGTGTGTCAAACGCACACCTGTTGAAACTTTATTGACGTTTTGTCCACCAGCACCACCTGAACGGAAGGTATCCATTTTGATATCATCTTCACGAATCTCCACTTCGATGGTATCATCCAACTCAGGCATAACCTCTACGGATGTAAATGAAGTATGGCGACGTTTGGCAGAGTCAAATGGCGAAATACGGACCAAACGGTGAACACCCATTTCTGATTTAAGTAGGCCATAAGCATTGGGTCCTTCAAAAGACAAGGTCACAGACTTGATACCTGCTTCATCACCAGCCTGGTAATCCAAGACTTCTACTTTAAAGCCTTTTGCATTTCCATAACGAGTATACATACGAAGCAACATATCGCCCCAGTCCTGTGCCTCAGTACCACCAGATCCTGGATGGATTTCCAAGATTGCATTATTATGGTCATAAGGTTCTGACAAGAGAAGGGTCATCTCGTAGCTGGTCATCATCTTATCCAGTTCTGTCAACTGTTCGACCAGTTCATCATGGACTGACTCGTCTTCTGCTAAAAAGTCCAATAAAATCTCAACTTCATCCTGCAACTCTTCCATTTTACGGAAGGTGTTGTAGGTGTTTTTTAATTCATTTAATTCTTGCGACGTTTTTTGGGCCGCGATATTATCGTTCCAAAAATCAGGTTCTGTCATCTTGTTTTCCAAGATGGCAATCTCTTCCTCTAAGCCTTCGAGGTCAAAGAGACCCCCTGAAAGAAGCTAATTTTTCACGATTTGCGTCAATTTTTTGACGAATTTCTGAAATGTCCATAGATACTCCTTTTCATATCGTTTTATTATACCATAATCTCTCATTTCTTTCCATATTTTGCTTTTCACCGCTTTTGATGGCAGAAGAAAAGAGGCTCTAAAGCCTCTTGTTTAAAGGACTTTGGCAGAGGTATGAGTGATTTCCTCCACTTGAATTCCTTCTTTTTCAAACTTATCCTTTAATGCAGTCAAATCGATTTTTCCATCAATTTGAACTTCGATGACGACCTTGCCATCCTTACGTGGAATGTTTACAGTATGGGAAATATTTAAATCCTCTTCTACAATTAAAGCTACAATTTTCCCCAGTACTCCGACTTTATTTTCTGTAATGAAACGAACACGAATTCCCTCTTCTCCGTATCCGGCGATTTCCAAGAAAGCCTGAAAAACATCGCGGTCTGTAATGACACCGTAGACCTGATGATTGTCTACGACTGGTAATATCCCAATTTTATTTTTCAGCATCAGGTAGGTCGCATCTTCTAAACTAGCATAGCCAGAAACCGTCACGACATCTCGAATCATTACATCTTTTACTTTGGTTTTATTCAGAAGATAATTCATCTCATAGATAGAGAGACTGGTTGCTTTAGATGGGCTGGCTTCCGCAATGGTTCCTTCTGTTACCAATCCGACTAATTGATCGTTTTCGATAACAGGTAAACGGTGCAAACCTTGCTCGCGCATCAAATCTGCTGCATGTGCTACAGTCGTATCTGGACTGATATAAACTACCTTACGGGTCATGAAATCTTTAACTGCCATGAGACTTCTCCTTCTATATTGCTACTTTTATTATACACTTTCTTAGAAAATCTATCAAACGCTTTCATCTCTTTTTCAAGATTTTGAATAATCTGAGAAGTTTGCATAAAATGCCAGTATAAATTAAAAGGGAACCGAAGTTCCCTCTCTTCTTAAATCGTAACAGTGTCTCGATCTTTTATCATATAACGTTTCAGTGGGCTAAGACTGGCTAGCCAATATAGTAGACCGCCAAATAGCGCAGTAAATCCGCTACCCGTTGTGATTAAAAAGATTGGACTTTGAATTTGTGCAGTTACAGGGTTGTAGACAAATAGTACCGCTACCAATAAGGAGATAAATACGCAAGACAAGCCAACTAAGTTAAATCCTTTAGTAAATTCGTAGGCGTCATGCCCTTCAAGGAAATAGGCTGAACGCAAGTCGAGTTTTCGTTTTCTTAAGATAAAATAGTCGACAACAATCATACCAATAATTGGCCCCTGAATATAGGCTGCTAGGGAGATGAAGGATCCGAAATACTCTTCTACTCCTCCCCAGATAGTGAGTAGACTCACGTAAACCATGGCAATCCAAACCATTAGTTTATAGCTTACTTTGGGCATCCCACTTTTGACAATCATACAGTTCACGTATGATCCTGTCCCCTGGGTTCCAATATTAGCAAAGGCTACTAGTAGTAGACTTAAGAGAGCAAAGGCTGGGGTGCTTAGAGTTGATAGCATGGTTGTTGGATCACTTTCATACACGCCTGTTTTGACAAACATGGCTAGAGCCATGACTCCACCTGTCGCAACGAAGAATGGAGCCACAACTCCGTATGATAAGGCTGTAGCCCAATAACCACTGCGTTCTGATTTTGCTAAACGTGGTAAAACCAATGCTTGTGTAGACCAAGAAAAGGCAAAGGCAACATTTCCTTCTCCGGAGAGCATGAAGCGTTCTAATGGCGTCAAATCTCCTTGAGTGGCTGGTTGGATATTCATAATATCCGTTATAGGAACGGCGACAAAGCAGATTCCAACGATAATGAGACCAACAATCAATAAGGCGATAACCAAGAAGCGATTGGTCCATTTAATCACTTCTGGACCTCCAAGAGCAATGAGAGTTCCAAGCAGTACACAGAGGGTACCAAGAATAGGCGCCCATATTCCCTTGTCCAAACCAAGACCAAAGTTATTTGCCAAATGGATCATGGAACTGGCAAAAAGATTGGCCGCAACAGCATACCATCCAAAGTTAGCCAAGCTAATAATGGTTGATAACAGGGCTACACCTCTTTTTCCTAGAACAGCTCTCAACCAAATCCACAAATCAATTCCATACTTAACCGCAAACAAAATAGGGAGACATTCAATAAAGACCCAGATAATGTTAAAGCTAAAAATATTTATCAACATTTGATTAAAGGTCAAATATTGAGCTACATAGGCTCCTTGGGTATAACACCAAGTAGCGATGGCAAAACCACTTGTCGATAGAAAGAGATCCCAGAAAGAATACTGACGATCCTTATTGGTCATGGGAACAATTCCGGTTATGGTTTCTTGTTGGATATAGTCATTCATTTTAGAC
The DNA here is from genome assembly GCA_963533485.1 of uncultured Streptococcus sp. GTDB lineage: Bacteria > Bacillota > Bacilli > Lactobacillales > Streptococcaceae > Streptococcus. Next base: position 30,096 of record CAUSPE010000015.1, on the reverse strand, counting down.
ATGTTATTGAATTCCTCCCGTCATTGCTAAGATAATCAAAACAAGGTTGATTAGGACTATGGAGATGATTAAAATGAAATCACTTTTTAGGAAGGGTTGAACAAACTCGTAGTTTGGCGACTCCATTTCTTCCAATCTTCTCTTTGTTTCAGTTGCTACTAAATCTTCAATTTCGGATGTCGTTTTCATCTTAGTTTTCCTCCAAATACAAGTCAAGGGCCAGTTGTCCATATTGTTTGGTATAGCGATACCAGATGTAGAGGAACTCACCGACTGGTTTTCCAACACTCTCCTGGAACAAAGCCCACAAGAACCAATAATATGAGGTCACTGCTACATAAGCTAAGTAGTGACGTTTGGTTTTCTTATCTGGTACTTCTTGCAAATACAATTCCAGTACTTTTTCAGCATCCTCTACGGTATAATGGGAACACGCGATAAAGGTGCCCAAATCTCCTGCTGGCTCTCCCATTCCAGAATATTCCCAATCAATCAAGCTCATTTCGCCTGCTTCATTCAACAAGAAATTAGGACTATAGGAATCTCCATGACAAAGAACAACCTGTTTCGGATCATTCTGTAAATAGTTTTTGAGAAGTGAAACAGTTTTATCCAGTTCCTCGAGACCATCAAACTCAAATCGATTTCTAGCCTTCAATTTTTCTCTAAAATCATCAATTCCCTCAAATTGGTCAAAGGGATGTTCCGTTTTTTCTCCAGATTGGTGTAACCGTCTCAAGAGGTCCATTGCATTCGCCACATCATCCCAATTATCATAATCCAGTTGCTTAGCATTGGGAATAAATTCTGAAATTTTCCAGCCCTCATCCTTGTTCATAGCTACGAAGGTACGGTCAATCTTTAATTTTGCAGCAATTTCCATTGAAGCTGCTTCACTAGCTCGGTCGATATAATTTTCCGTTCCCCTACCCGGATGACGGTAAACATATTTTTTCCCTAGACAGTCAAATGAAAATGATGTGTTGGTTAATCCATCTTTTAGTGGTTTGATATTGACAATATCTGAAGCCACACACTTTAATGTCTTACAGATATTATCAATAATGGCCGAATCTGCATTTACCAAATAACGTTCATCAAATTGACGGAGTTCATCTAGTGAATCAAATTCTTTAACAATATCCGCTGAATAGTGGCGGGCTTCTAAAAGGAGTTCCTTGACATGGCGACTATAGTAATCCTCCCAAAGCTGTTCACGATAAGGTTCGTGCTTAAACTCGGTTTCTAAAACTTCCTTAAATTTCTCGCTAAATGCACGGTCAAAATAAACGTGCCCCACCATGGCCCAAGTATTTTCTCCACCAATCTGGATATCAATGATGGTGTGATTCGAATCCTCTATAGCACAATATTCGTCCGTTTGACCTTCTGCATATATCGTCGAGTAGTAACCTCTATAAATATATTGCTCAAAAGGATTTTCCACAAAATAATTATCTGATGAACAAATATAAGTGTTGGAAAGTTGATTTTTAACCAACATAAGAGACGAGCAGTTATTGTATTTGTAGTAATCATTATTCACTACAATTTTTACACCAAACTTCTCTGCAAGATAGAACATTTTTTCTTGTAGGTAGCCTACAATAACGGTTATATCTTCTATTCCTGCTTCTTTCAGTTGTCTGATTTCCCTCTCAATCAAGCGTTCGCCCTTGACTTGAAGCAATCCTTTAGGAATTTCATAAGACAAAGGAGCAAAACGACTACTCATGCCAGCAGCCATTATAATGGCATTTTTTACTCGATAGGGTTCTAAAATTTTCTGACCTAGCTCTGTTAAGTGAAGCTCCTCATCAACCCACTTCTCTTCTTTCAGCTTTTTCAATAATGTGTTAACTGTCCCTAAAGATAGGTCTAACTCTTCAGCTAACTGTCTCTGAGTAAAGGTCTTTTCTTTATGTGTCAACATAAAACGCAAAAGTTTAAATTGTTTTTCTGTTACCATTCTCAGTCCTCTTGTTCAATTTTTTCTTACTCATATTATAATATGAACAAAAAGGACTGTCAATTCAAATAGGGAAAAAATCAGTAAAAATTAAAACCTTCCTCCCTTTCCTGAAAACATATACATAAAAGAGCTCCTTATTCTGGAGCCCTGAAATATTTTATATTTTTGATAAGTAGTCGTATTAGGTTTCGCTTGGTTGCAATTCTTATCCGCCGACTAAAAAGGTCCTCCGGACTATAGAGGGATTGCGTGCGCAATCTCCATCCACAACCTAAACTAGTCTCCCAGACTAGAGGAGAATTGCTTGCACAATTCTTATCCGCCGACTAAAACAATCCACTGGATCTGATGATTGCTACGCAATCTCTATCTGCCGACTAAAAAGGTCCCCCGGACCTTTTTAGCCACCTAGATATGCTTTTCTGACTTCATCTGATGCTGCGAGTTCTTTTCCTGTTCCTGATAGGACAATCTTCCCTGTTTCAAGTACATAACCTCGGTCAGAGATAGCAAGGGCCTTGTTAGCGTTCTGTTCAATTAGGAGAACCGTTGTTCCTTGCTTCTGAATATCTTGAATGATATCAAAAATTTCTTGGATAAAGATCGGGGCAAGTCCCATTGACGGCTCATCCAAGAGAAGGAGCTTAGGTGTAGACATAAGAGCTCGTCCCATAGCCAGCATCTGCTGTTCACCACCTGAAAGAGTTGCCGCATCTTGGTTTTTGCGTTCTTCCAGACGAGGGAAACGTGAAAAGACTTTTTTCAAGTTGGCTTGATTTTCTTCACGATTTTTCTTTAAAAAGGCTCCCATTTCCAAGTTTTCCATAACAGTCAAACCTGGGAAAACATGGCGTCCCTCAGGAACTTGTGAAAGGCCACCTGCTACGATTTTTTGCGCTGGCAACTTTTGAATTTCTTTTCCCAAAAACTCAATTTTACCAGCACTTGGACGAACCAAACCTGAAAGGGTACGAAGAATGGTTGTTTTACCAGCACCATTGGCACCTATCAAGGAAACAACTTCACCTTCATTAACCTCGAAACTTACATCACGAACTGCTTGGATCATTCCGTAATGCACAGAGAGGTTTTCAACTTTTAACATAGACATTAGGCTTCACCTCCTAGATAAGCTTCGATAACGCGTTTGTTGTTCTTGATCTCATCCGGAGTCCCATGAGCAATCAACCGACCATATTCAAGAACATAGATACGCTCAGTGACTTCCATAACCAAATTCATATCATGTTCGATAAGCATGATGGTAATTTTAAATTCATCTTTGATACGACGGATCAATTCTGTCAATTCAGCTGTTTCTTGTGGATTCATACCAGCTGCAGGTTCGTCCAAAAAGAGGATTTTAGGTTCAGTTGCCAGAGCACGAACAATTTCTAATCGACGTTGTTGACCATAGGCCAGATTCTTGGCAAGAGTATTTGCGTCACTATCCAAATCAAAAATCTTCAGCAAGTCCAAAGCTTTGCTTTTTAATTCTTCCTCGTTCTTATAAAAAGCTGGTAGGCGTAGAAAGCTCGCAAGGACATGTTGTTTATGATGATTGCTAAATGCAATCAAAACATTTTCCAAAACTGTCAAGTCCTTGAACAAACGAATATTTTGGAAAGTACGACTGAGACCAAGTGAGGCAATCTTATAGGGAGTTTTCCCATTTAGGAGATGTCCATCTAGTGTCACAGTACCTTCGCTTGGTTCATAAACGCCAGTCAGGAGATTGAAAAGGGTTGTTTTACCAGCCCCGTTTGGTCCAATCAGACCAACCAACTCTCCCTCGTTCAATTCAAGAGTGACATCTCCAACAGCTGTTAGACCGCCAAAATGTTTGGTTAACTGTTTAACTTCAAGTAATGCCATTAGTTTTGTCCCTCCTTCTTCGATTTTTTAAAGAAACGTGATAGACTCAATTCCCATGTCCCAAGAAGTCCACCTGGTCTGAAAATCATGACCAATACAAGAGCCAAAGCGTAGATGATCATACGTACGCTTGCTACATCCTGAAGGAGCATATTTAAAATTCCTAAAACAATCGCTGAAACGATGGTACCAGTAATCGATCCAAGTCCACCAAATACAACGATAATCAACACATTGATGGAATTAATAAAGGTGTAATCTTTTGGAACAACAGATCCGATAAAACCGGCCTGAAGTGAACCAGCAATACTAGCTGTAATAGCTCCAAAGACAAAAGCGATAATCTTGATCTTTGTAGTGTTTACCCCAACGGATTCTGCAGCAATCTCATCCTCACGAACAGATAGAGTAGAGCGTCCAATTGGACTACGTAGGAAGTTGAGAGTTGCAATAGTTGTGATCACCACAAATAGATAAACCATTTGCCAGTTGGTAAAGTTTGGGATACCCAAGATACCAGCAGCACCATTGGTCAAACTTCCACCATTAATGATAAAGATACGAATGATTTCTGAAACACCTAGTGTCGCAACAGCCAGGTAGTCACCCTTTAAACGAAGCGTTGGAATCCCAACGAGCAAAGCGACTGCACCAGAAATCAAGGCACCCAAGACCATTGCTCCAAAGAAGGCACCATAGGTTGGTGATTTTGAACCAATAATCGCTGCTGCATAAGCCCCAATTGCCATAAAACCTGCATGACCGAGTGAGAATTGACCTGAAAAACCAACGATTAAGTTCAAGCCTACTGCAAGGATGATATTAATCCCAATTTGTTCTAAAATTTGGACATGGAATAGATTGAGAACACCAGCAGAAACCAGTATACTAATCAATCCATAACCCGCTAACAGAAGGAATAACCAGAAAATATTTACTTTAAGATTTGTCTTCATTGTTTACACCTTCTCTTTCACATTCTTACCAAGGATACCTGCAGGTCGAACAATCAGAATCAAAAGCAAGATTCCATATACGATAGCATCACGGAAATCAGACATACCGAAGGCAGTAGCAAATGTTTCCAACAAGCCAATCACAAATCCCCCTAGAGCTGCACCAGGAATAATCCCGATACCACCCAGTACGGCCGCAACGAATGATTTTAGACCTGGAGTCACGCCCATCAAAGGTTCAAGAGAATTGTAGTAAAGGGCAATGAGGACTCCTGCTGCACCAGCAAGAGCTGAACCCAAAGCAAAGGTAAAGCTGATTGTACGATTTACATTAATTCCCATCAATTGAGCTGCGTCACTATCAACTGATACCGCACGCATGGCTTTCCCCATTTTTGTTTTTTGGACGATCAATTGCAATAAAACCATCAAGAGTACAGAAACTGCTAAAATCATCAATTGAACATTTGTCAAGCTAATTGGTCCCAAGTCAAAGCGGACTGTTTCAATTGCTTGAGGGAAGGCACGAGTATTGGCGCCTACTAGATAAACCATTCCGTATTCCAGTAGGAAAGACACTCCGATGGCAGTAATCAATACAGCAATACGTGTAGAGTGTCGTAAAGGACGGTAGGCAAGAAACTCAATCACAACACCAAGTAGTGCGGTTCCTGCCATTGAAATAATTAAAGCTAAAAAGAAATCCATTTGGAAAGAATTAATCAAAAAGTAACCAATAAAGGCACCCATCATGTAAATATCACCGTGGGCGAAGTTGATGAGTTTGATAATTCCATAAACCATGGTATAACCCAGAGCCAAAAGTGCATAAACACTACCCAGAATTAGACCATTCACAAGTTGTTGGAGCATAGCATTCACTCTTTTCTATCGTTATTTTTTAGAAAATTTCACAATTTTCACAAGTTCATAAACACCGAAACAGGGAGTGAGTCAAAGGCTCATTCCCCATTTCAATTACTATTCTAATGTTATGGTTTTACAACTTCTGCTTCTTCAACTTTACCATTGTTCATGGTCATCATGTAAGCAGTTTTCACTGTATTGTGGTCAGCATCAAAGCTTGTTTGACCAGTTACACCATCAAAATCTTTGGTTTTAGCAAGGTTGTCCTTGATTTCACCTGAGTTTTTAGCACCTTTTGCAGCATTTGCTACTAGGTAAACTGAGTCATAGGCCAAAGCTGAGAATGTTGAAGGCTCTTCGTTGTATTTAGCACGGTATGCTTCAAGGAAAGCTTTAGCTTTTGCAGAAACATCAACTGTGGTTGAGAATCCAGAGATGAAGTAAATGTTTGATGCTCTTTCAGCAGTTGCTTGTTGAACAAATTCTTCACCGTTAAATCCATCACCACCAATGATTGGTTTATCAATTCCCATACCACGAGCTTGGTTTACAATTTTACCAGCTTCTGTGTAGTAACCTGGAACTACGATAGCGTCAAACTCTTTGTCTTTCATTTTAGTAAGGGCTGCTTGGAAGTCAGTATCACCTGCTACGAATGTTTCATCTGCTACAATCTCACCCTTGTAGGCTTCGCGGAATGATTTAGCAATACCTTTTGCATAGTCACTAGCGTTATCAGTATAAAGAACAACCTTCTTAGCATTCAATTTGTTTGTTACATAGTTAGAAATAATCTTCCCTTGGAAGCTATCTTGGAATGTTCCGATAAATAGGTAATCTTGACCTTTAGTCAAACCGTCTTGAGTAGCACTTGGTGAAATCAATGGCACTCCAGCTTTAGTAGCGTTAGCTACAGCTGCAGCAGTTGCACCAGATGTCGCAGGTCCTACAATAGCTGCTACTTTTGATTGGGTAACAAGGTTTGTTGTAACAGAAGCTGCTTCAGCAGTTTCTGACTTGTTGTCTTTGTCTACAACTTCGATTTGTTTTCCATCAATTCCACCTGCAGCGTTGATTTCGTCTACAGCAAGTTGGGCACCTTTTTGTTCAGCTGTACCGTAAGCTGCCACAGCACCTGTCTCTTCAAAGTTAAAACCGATTTTAATAGTTTTTTCGTCTACTGGATTTCCAGTTGTGTTTGACGCTCCTGACTTGACCTCTCCACAGGCAGCAAGAAGAGCCACACTAGCAAGAGCCACAAAAGATAGGGCAAATTTTTTCTTCATTTTTAATCTCCTTATAGTTGTTTCAAAAATTGTATGTTAAGAATATACCGAATTATCAGAAAATTGTCAATGTATTTGTTCAACTTTTTAAATGATAACGTTTTCTTCAGTCCGATAAAGGTTCCCAACGAAGGGAGTTTCTAGCTCTTGAATATGGCAACGTCTAATTTTCTTGATATATCTTTCCTTACCTAATCTCTCAACTAAGTCATCTAACTCCACAGTTGGAACATAGAGCTGCAAGTAACGATGTTTTTTGGAATGGTAACAGATATCACCGTATTCCTGAATTTTTTTTGCATCTCGATTATAGTAGAGATAGATAATTAATCCTGATCGATTTGTTTTTTCAAACATGAGGAATCCTCTTTCTAAGAAATCTTCCCCTATTATACCAAAAAAAGCAAACTCCGTCGAGTTTGCTTTCTAGGTTGCTTAGCTTAACGAATTGTTGGCCATGATTTCATCAATAAAGCCATATTCAAGTGTTTCTTGGGCACTCATCCAGTAATCACGTTCTGCATCTGCATGAATTTGCTCGACTGATTTACCAGAGTTATCTGCAAGGATTTGCTCCAAAGTCTTACGAGTTTTGAGCAAGTGCTCTGCAGCGATTGCCATATCTGTCTGTTGGGTACCACCACCTGTACCACCCATTGGTTGGTGAATCATGTACTCTGCATTTGGAAGCATGAAACGTTTGCCTTTTGCGCCACTTGATGCAATGACAGTCCCCATGGATGCAGCCATCCCCATAACGATAGTTTGGACATCTGCCTTGATAAAGTTCATGGTATCAACGATTGCCAAACCAGCTGAAACAGAGCCTCCAGGTGTGTTGACATAAAGGTAAATATCTTTTGTGCTGTCTTGGGCATCCAAGAAGAGTAATTGGGCGATAACGGAGTTGGCCATGTTGTCTTCAACTGGACCTGTTAGCATGATGATGCGGTCTTTCAGAAGACGAGAGTAAATATCATAGGAACGTTCTCCACGGCTTGTTTGTTCAATAACTACAGGAATCATTCATTTCTCCTTTTAATGTTGAATTTTCTTAGTCTTACGACTCAATACAGAACTATTATATCTTTTTGGTCAAAAAAGGTCAAATTTTTGCTCTATTCTCTAAACAGAAACAAAAACTCAACCTCCTTTCAAGTCAAAAACGAACTTCTAGTTTCAATATTTAATTTGGAATTTTATTTAGTACCAAACAAGCGGTCTCCAGCATCACCAAGACCTGGAACAATATAACCGTGTTCGTTCAAGCGTTCATCCAAGGCCGCAGTAAAAATTTCTACATCTGGGTGTGCTTCTTGAAGGGCTTTCACTCCTTCTGGAGCAGATACTAGGCAGACAAATTTGATATTGGATGCGCCACGTTTTTTAAGTGAATCTACAGCCAAGATTGCTGAGCCACCTGTTGCCAACATTGGATCAACGACAAAGATTTGACGTTGGTCAATATCCTCAGGCAATTTCACCAAGTATTCAACTGGTTGAAGGGTTTCTTCATCACGGTACATACCGATATGACCAACTTTGGCTGCTGGAACCAAGCTCAAGAGGCCATCTACCATCCCGATACCTGCACGCAAGATTGGGACAATCGCCAATTTTTTACCAGCCAATTGTTTTTGAACAGTCTTTGTGATAGGTGTTTCGATTTCCACGTCTTCAAGTGGAAGATCACGAAGTACCTCATATCCCATCAACATCGCAATCTCATCTACTAGTTCACGAAAAGCTTTTGTAGAAGTATCTGTACGTCGCAAGATTGACAATTTGTGTTGAATGAGTGGATGGTTAATGACTTCAATTTTTCCCATTTTCTGAGTTCCTTCTTTCAATTTATTCTTCTTATTATATCAAAAAACGGTTTAAAAAGCTTTCTAAACCATTTATTTTTATTAATTTTTAAATCAAATCTGCCTCTTGAAGAGCTGTCTGAACAGTCTCTAATGGTAAATGGGTTAACTCGGTGCCTTTTTCTTGATAAAGGTACTGGGCATAGTCATCCATTCGGTACTGGTTGATATAAACCACGCGCTTACAACCAACTTGTAGCAGTTGTTTGGTGCAGTTCAGACACGGAAAATGGGTCACATAGGCTGTAAATCCTCTTGGAACCCCTCGTTCGGCTCCTTGTAAAATGGCGTTGACCTCAGCGTGAAGGGTTCGGACACAGTGACCTTCAATGACCAAACATTCGTGGTCAATACAGTGCTCAGTTCCAGATACAGAACCATTGTAACCTGTTGAAATGACCTTATTATCCTTAACGAGGACAGCTCCCACCTTGGCGCGTTTACAAGTAGAACGATTGGCAATCAGTAAGGCCTGGGCTGCAAAGTACTCATCCCAAGCCAGTCTTTTTTCTGTCATAAGTCTTCTCCTTATCCCCTATTTTTTGAAAAATGGCAAGCGTAAATCTGCAATCTTTTCAGCTGGAACCTTCATGCCATCCTTGATCCATTTGAGCAGAACCGATACGATGGCAGAACTCCAAAAGGAATGAAGGTAGCTGCTGACACCTTTTGATTTTCCGTGGTATTTTTCCAAAAATTCCTGCATAGCTTGGACGAAAATCTTTTCCAAGTGGTAGTCCAGAGCAAGTTGGATTACCTTGGCTTCTTTCTTGGCTGCGCGGAAAAGGTGTACCCAGACTAGATAAAGATCAGTTTTGACATCGTAGTGGCTCAACTGTTCCATAATGTTATGGACACTGCGTTTAAAGACGCTTTCCAAAATCTCTTCTTTGGAGTCATAGTTACGATAGAAGGCGGCACGAGAGACGCCAGCCCGTTTGACCAGCTCCGAAATGCTGATCTTAGCCAAGTCTTTTTTCTCTAGAAGCTGCAAAAGAGCCGTCTCGATTGCTTCTCTGGTTAAAAAATTGGATTCTTGATTTGATTTTCTGAGATTTTCAAGAGATTTTTCAGATATTTTACGTTCAGACATAACAATTTCTTTCTACTTGTGACAACAGAGAGGTGGTACTTTTGTTTCAAGGGCTTTCATGATATAATTGTAAAAAAAGACAGAACCTTTGTCAATGTATAAGTGACAAAGATGGAGAATTTCTATGACTTGGAAGATTGTAGCTGACTCTGGTTGTGATTATCGTCAACTGGCAACTCCTGCTATTGATACGGAATTTGTTAGTGTTCCTTTAACCATTCAAGTAGCTGATCAGGTCTTTATCGATGATGCCAATCTCGACATTAACCACATGATGGAAACCATGTATGCGACTTCTGAGGCTTCAAAATCAGCCTGTCCTAGCCCTGATGATTACTTACGTGCATTTGAAGGTGCTAAGCATATCTTTGTCGTTACCATTACTGGTACTCTTTCAGGTAGCCATAATAGTGCACAGCTCGCTAAGAATATCTATCTTGAAGAACATCCTGACACTCAGATTCATGTGATCGATACATTGTCTGCAGGTGGTGAGGTTGACTTGATAGTCGAAAAAATCAATAGCTTGATTGATCAAGGACTTTCTTATGAGGAAATTGTTGAAGCCATTACAGCCTACCAAGAAAAAACGAAGTTGCTCTTTGTCCTTGCTAAGGTCGATAACTTGGTCAAAAATGGTCGTTTGAGTAAGCTTATCGGTACAGTCGTTGGCCTTCTCAACATCCGTATGGTTGGGGAAGCAAGTGAAACTGGAACTCTAGAACTACTCCAAAAAGCGCGTGGACCAAAAAAATCCCTTCAAGCAGCCTATGAAGAGCTCATCAAGGCTGGCTATGCTGGTGGTCGAATTGTCATGGCTCATCGTTGCAATGAAAAATTCTGTCAGCAATTGTCAGAACGCTTGCTTGAAACCTTCCCACAAGCGGATATCAAAATCATCCCTACGTCTGGTCTCTGCAGTTTCTATGCAGAAGATGGCGGTTTGTTGATGGGATATGAAATTAACTAAGATTATGAGCAACAAGAGATGCCAAGCATCTCTTGTTTTTTGTGGTACAATAGAGCTATGAAACATTTTGATACTATTGTCATCGGTGGTGGACCTGCTGGCATGATGGCTACGATTTCCAGTAGCTTTTATGGTCAGAAAACTCTTCTCATCGAAAAAAATCGCAAACTTGGAAAAAAACTAGCTGGAACGGGCGGTGGTCGTTGTAATGTAACCAACAATGGAACCTTAGATGACCTTCTGGCTGGCATCCCGGGAAATGGACGCTTTCTGTACAGTGTCTTCTCTCAGTTTGATAACCACGATATCATCAATTTTTTTACAGAAAATGGTGTTAAACTTAAGGTCGAGGACCACGGACGCGTCTTTCCTGCTAGTAACAAATCTCGAACCATTATCGAGGCGCTAGAAAAGAAAATCACTGAACTCAGTGGTCAAGTTGCTACTCAAACAGAAATTGTTTCGGTTAAAAAGATAGACGACCAGTTTGTCCTTAAGTCCGCAGAACAAAGCTTCACTTGTGATAAACTCATTGTCACAACTGGTGGCAAGTCCTATCCTTCCACTGGTTCGACTGGTTTTGGGCATGAAATCGCCCGTCATTTCAAACATACCATTACCGAGCTTGAGGCTGCTGAGAGTCCTTTGCTGACTGATTTTCCACACAAGGCCTTACAAGGGATTTCACTAGACGATGTGACCTTAAGCTATGGCAAGCATATCATCACTCACGATCTGCTCTTTACCCACTTTGGTTTGTCAGGTCCTGCTGCCCTACGCATGTCTAGCTTTGTCAAGGGCGGGGAGATTCTCTCGCTAGATGTTTTGCCTCAACTTTCTGAGAAGGACTTGGCTACATTTCTAGAAGAAAATCGGGAAAAATCCTTGAAAAATGCTTTGAAAACTTTGCTTCCAGAACGCTTGGCAGAATTTTTTGTTCAAGAATATCCTGACAAAGTTAAACAGCTAACTGAAAAAGAACGCGAGCAACTACTCCAGTCTATCAAGGCTCTCAAAATTCCTGTGACTGGCAAAATGTCTCTTGCCAAATCCTTTGTAACTAAAGGCGGTGTCAGTCTCAAGGAAATCAATCCCAAAACCCTCGAAAGTAAGCTGGTACCTGGGCTCCACTTTGCTGGCGAGGTCCTGGATATCAATGCCCACACGGGTGGCTTTAACATCACTTTTGCCCTCTGCACCGGATGGGTGGCAGGCTCCAATCCAATAAATACCAAGTAAGAAAGGAAGTCCTTTGGAACATATTATTTTACTAAGAGGCGTTACTCCTAATGGAAAAAATGCTATCCCGAAAATGTCATATTTGGTAGATATTTTGACAGAAGCTGGTTTTCAACACGTTCGAACCTATATTCAAAGTGGGAATATCATTCTTGAAAGTGACTTAGATTTGGAAGAAATACGAGAACGCGTTCATACTTTGATAAAGGAAAAAATTGGGGCCGACTTAAAAATGGTTATCAAGAATAAGAACGATTTTGAAAAGATTGTTCATGAGAATCCATTTAAAGAAGACTATCTTCATGATCGTGTACATGTGATTCTTTATCAAGGACTTATCCAAAGTCTACCACTAGAAAAATTGAAAGCTGACTACGGCGAGGAAGAAATCTGTGTAGGCGATTACTGTCTCTACCTCTATCTTCCTAGAACTGCAAAACAAAAAAAGCTCAATACCAACTATCTTGAAAAATTATTTGGCGTGGTTCTGACCATGCGAAAGTTAAACGTAGTTGAAAAACTATTAACCAAATAGTACTTGAAACCAGAAAAAATCAGCAGAGGTAACTCCGCTGATTTTTATTTTGTCTGTGTCCGAACGTAAGTTGCAATAACATCTGATGTGTATTGAGCTGTTCCAGCTCCAAATTTGTCAATGTTTTCCTTAAACTCTGGGTTGTAGACGTAGCCTTTTCCGATATGGCCGAAGACCTCAATAGAGCAGTCAAATCCATAAGTACGAAGAGCTTGCAAGAGCTTAGCTGCTTGCTCTTGGTTTTCAGCTGCTGTTTCAGGCAGACCAGCTTGAAGATTTTGAGCCAAGGCTTGAAAGACTTGGTTAAAGGCAGTCGTAGCCTCGTCTTCACGTCCTTTTTGGCGCTCGAGGGCCTGATCCATGACTTCTTGACCATATTTTTCTACCGCTTCTTGGTGGTATTTTTGATTGTCTTGATAGCTAAATCCAGTGAATTTTTCCTCAATCGTCATTTTTCTTTCTCCTTTTTGTTCTTGAATGGTTTTTTGCAAGGTGGAAATCAAGGTATCCAGATGTTGCCTTTCTCGAGTTAGATACTCTAACTGCCTCGTCAAATGGGGCAATAAATCTGTCCTTTCTTCCTTTAACAGCTCTGCTATTTTTTCTAAAGAAAAGCCTAGATATTTGTAGTAAAGAATGACTTGAAGTCGTTCCAAATCCTCTTGACTGTAAGTTCGATAGCCGTTTTCCGACTTTAAGGGGACCAGAAGCCCTATCTTATCGTAGTGGTGCAGGGTCTTGACAGAGACACCTGAAAGCTGCGCAGCTTCTTTTATATGGTACATGATTTCCTCCTTACAAGAAATAGTATAACCCCTCCCCTTAGGTCAGAGTCAAGCGTTTTTACGAAAAATTTTTAACTTTTTGAGAAAACTGTGAAAACTTGAAAATGGTTTTCTTGACAGGCCTTAGAAAACATGGTAGGATAGTCAAGTCTATCAATCAAACAGAAGGCTCATAAAGAGCCATTGAGAGAAGGCTATTTGACAACTCAAGTAGCCTTTTCTTATTTTAAAAAAGGAGATCGGAGTTTAACTATGTCAGAAAAATCGCAATGGGGTTCAAAACTTGGCTTTATTCTAGCATCTGCTGGTTCAGCCATCGGACTTGGAGCCGTTTGGAAGTTTCCCTACATGACTGCTGCTAATGGCGGTGGAGGCTTTTTACTGGTCTTTCTCATTTCTACCATTTTAATCGGTTTCCCGCTCCTACTTGCTGAATTTGCCCTTGGTCGTAGTGCTGGTGTTTCCGCTATCAAAACCTTTGGAAAACTGGGCAAGAATAACAAGTACAACTTTATCGGTTGGATTGGTGCCTTTGCCCTCTTTATCCTTCTCTCCTTTTACAGTGTTATTGGAGGATGGATTCTAGTCTATCTGGGTATTGAGTTTGGGAAATTGTTCCAGCTTAGCGGAACGGGTGATTATGCTCAGTTATTTACTTCGATCATTTCAAATCCAGCCATTGCTCTAGGGGCTCAAGCTGCCTTTATCTTATTAAATATCTTTATTGTATCACGTGGGGTTCAAAAAGGAATCGAAAGAGCTTCAAAAGTCATGATGCCCCTGCTCTTTATCATCTTTGTCGTGATTATTGGGCGCTCTCTCAGCTTGCCAAATGCTATGGAAGGGGTTCTTTACTTCCTAAAACCAGACTTCTCAAAATTAACTAGTGCTGGCTTCCTTTATGCCCTGGGACAATCTTTCTTTGCCCTCTCACTAGGGGTGACAGCCATGCTGACCTATGCATCCTACTTGGACAAGAAAACCAATCTGGTCCAGTCAGGGATTTCCATCGTAGCCATGAACATCTCGGTATCCATCATGGCAGGTCTAGCCATTTTCCCAGCCATGTCAGCCTTCAATATCCAGTCTGAAGGGGGACCAAGCCTGCTCTTTATCGTCTTGCCTCAACTCTTTGACAAGATGCCTTTTGGAACCATTTTCTACATCCTCTTCCTCTTGCTCTTCCTTTTTGCGACGGTCACTTCTTCTGTCGTGATGCTGGAAATCAATGTGGGCAATATCACCAACCAGGACAACAGCAAGCGGGCTAAATGGAGTGCTATTTTAGGAATCTTGACCTTTGTCTTTGGAATTCCTTCAGCCCTTTCTTACGGTGTTATGGCGGATGTTCACATCTTTGGGAAGACCTTCTTTGATGCTATGGACTTCTTGGTTTCCAATCTCCTCATGCCATTTGGAGCTCTCTGTCTGTCACTTTTTACTGGCTATATCTTTAAGAAGGCCCTTGCTATGGAGGAACTCCATCTTGATGAAAGAGCATGGAAACAAGGACTTTTCCAAGTCTGGCTCTTCCTCCTTCGTTTCGTCATCCCAATTATCATCATCGTGGTCTTTATCGCCCAATTTGTGTAATCAAAAGGACTTGAGTAGTGATACTCTTCGAAAATCAAATTCAAACCACGTCAACGTCGCCTTGCCGTACTCAAGTACAGCCTGTGGCTAGTTTCCTAGTTTGCTCTTTGATTTTCATTGAGTATGAACTCAGGCCCTTTCTTTTTTTATGGATGACTGACAATCAATTCCAAACCTTGCCCTTCCAAGGTCCAAGCTTCAACATCACTTGGTAGGATAAAGTGGCTGCCTTTTTGGATTGGATAATCTTTTCCATCTACAATCAGTTTCCCTTGGCCAGCTAAGACACTCAACAAGCTGTAGTCAGCTGTCTTTTCAAAATCAACTTTTCCAGTGATTTCCCACTTGTAAACGGCGAAGAAGTCATTGGATACAAGGAGAGTTGAACGGAGGTCATCGGCCTTGATAGTCACCGGACGGCTATTTGCTGGTTCACCAATGTTCAAGACATCGATGGATTTTTCAAGGTGAAGCTCACGCAAGTTGCCATTGTCATCCTTACGGTCAAAATCATAAACACGGTAGGTTGTATCACTAGACTGTTGCGTTTCAAGGATTAAGATACCTGCACCGATAGCGTGCATAGTACCACTTGGTACATAGAAGAAATCTCCAGCTTTAACAGGGACTTTTGTTAATAGACCATCCCAGTCTTTAGCTTCGATTTGCTGGCGGAGTTCTTCTTTTGACTTGGCATTATGGCCGTAGATAATCTCTGAACCTTCATCTGCTGCGATGATGTACCAGCACTCCGTTTTTCCGAGCTCGCCTTCATGTTCTAATCCATAGGCATCGTCTGGGTGAACTTGGACGCTGAGCCAGTCATTGGCATCAAGAATTTTGGTTAAGAGCGGAAATACCGGTTCTGGACGGTTGCCAAACAATTCACGGTGCTCCGCATACAAAGTAGCGAGGTCTGTTCCCTCAAAGCGCCCATTAGCGACCTTTGAAACCCCATTTGGGTGAGCTGAGATAGCCCAGTATTCTCCGATTTTTTCACTTGGAATGTCGTAACCAAACTCATCACGTAGCTTGGTCCCACCCCAGATTTTTTCTTGCATAACTGATTGTAAAAATAATGGTTCTGACATCTTATTCTCCTGTCTGTTTTTCTCACTTCATTATAGCAAAAAGACAAGTCTAATTGAACTCTTTTTCACACATTATAAAGTAGGGAGAAGATTTTATAAAAATAGTGAACAAATGTGCTCTACTTAATACTTGCACCATTGCTGGCAATGACATCCTTGTACCAGTAGAAGGATTTCTTCTTGCTCCGTTTGAGACTTCCTTGACCTGCATTATCACGATCCACATAGATAAAGCCATATCGCTTGTTCATTTCGCCTGTTCCAGCTGAAACCAGATCTATACAACCCCAAGTCGTATAACCAAGCAAGTCAACTCCATCTTGGTAAATAGCATCTCGCATAGCCTTGATGTGAGCCTCTAAGTAAGCAATCCGATAGTCATCTGCTACATAGCCATTTTCATCTGGCATGTCAACAGCACCGAGTCCATTTTCTACGATGAACATGGGCTTTTGATAACGATCCCAGATGGCATTGAGAGTGATACGAAGCCCCAGTGGGTCAATCTGCCACCCCCATTCAGAAGATTCTAGATAAGGGTTCTTGATGGAAGCAAAGACATTTCCAGCAGTCAGGTTTGTCACTTCTGGATCGCCTGAAGCCACTCGGCTCGCATAGTAAGAGAAGGAAACAATGTCGACAGTGTGATTCTTTAACAAGTCCAAATCTTCTGTCGTCATTTCAATTTCTATCCCCTCACGCTCCCACTGCTTCTTGGCATAGTTTGGATATTCCCCACGCGCTTGAACATCAATGAAAAAGTAGCTCTTACGGTCTTCTTCCATGGCTGCCCAGTAGTCTCTCGGATGGGCTGTGTTAGGATAATATTGCCCTGCTGCCAACATACATCCCACCTTGTTTTCTGGATCAATTTCGTGAGCAATTTTAGTCGCCATAGCCGAGGCTACCAGCTCATGGTGAGCTGCTTGATATTTGACTTGCTCTTGATTTTCCCCCTCTTCAAAACAAATCCCAGCCCCTAAAAAAGGGGCATGCAGAATCATGTTGATTTCGTTAAAGGTTAGCCAGTACTTGACCAAGCCCTTGTAACGGGTAAAGAGGGTGCGACAAAGATTTGCGTAAAAGTCCAACATACGACGATTGCGCCAACCACCATACTCTGTAATCAGGTGCATAGGACAATCGAAATGCGTGATGGTCACCAGTGGTTCAATTCCATACTTGTGGCATTCCTTAAATAAAGCCTCATAAAAAGCTAGACCAGCTTCATTTGGCTCTGCTTCGTCACCTTGAGGAAAAATCCGAGTCCAAGCAATGGAAAGTCGATAGGTTTTAAAGCCCATTTCTGCAAAAAGCGCAATATCTTCCTTGTAATGATGGTACATATCAATGGCTTCCTTTGCTGGGTAAAAATAGCCCTCCTCAAACGAAAACATCTTTTTCTGACCTGTAATAATGGCCTCACGGTCTGGACCAATCGGTACCACATCCACATTAGCAAGACCACGACCGTCCTGATTATAAGCACCCTCACATTGATTAGCCGCCGTTGCACCACCCCAGAGAAATCCTTCTGGAAATTGTAGTATTTCTGTCATCACTTTACCTCGATTGATTTATTACTTCTATTATACTAAAAAGGAGGCAAAAAGTTTTGAACTCTCTGGATAATGATAGCACTAAACTTACTTTTATATATACGAAAAAAAGACTGAAACCAGTCTTCTTTTTAAATTAAAGCTGTGATAGCCGTTACCAGACCAAAAATAATACCTGGCGCATTAGCAGCCGCGAGGGGAATATCTCTTTCTTTCTTGAAAAGACCGTAATAAACCCATAGGCTACAGTTGATGGCTGCGACTAAGGGTTGGATGAAGTTTCCTTTTTGACCAGCCAGGTTGTTCATGATTTGTGGGAAGTAAGACACATACATCATAACAGACATGAAGGTCGCTACCCAACCCAAAACTTTCATTTGTTTTTCAGACATTTTCAAAACCTCTTTCATTTTTATGAATCATATTTTATAATCTTTTTTCAAAACAATCAAGTCTTTAAAACTTTTGTTATAAAGATATAAACTATCACAATCTTGTTATAAGAAAGAGGGAACAGAAAAAAGACCGAATTGCTCCGTTCTGTTTACTCAATCAAATATTAGAAAATGAATACTCCTTTTCAATGAATCGATTGATTGATGGTAAATAAGCCGTTAGAAATTATTGACAGTATCGAAATTTTCTAGTAAAATGAATTTTGTTAATACCTAAATGGTGTGTAGTTTTCTATCAACATAGTCAGGAGAAAAGGAACTTATGCTAAAAAAATTTAATGAATTGTCACTGAAAGATAAGGCTTATCTAATTGGCGGTTTGAGCTTATTAGTCATTGTGATCTCATTTGGTCTACTCAATCGTCAAACAGTAACTGTCAGTCTTGTCTTTACACAACTATCTGCTCCCTTGATTTTGGTGATTTTTACTTGTCTAGTAATCGGGATCATTGCTGGTAGTGCTATTGGTATTAGCTATCACCATAACAAGACTCAAGATCTGAGAAGCCGCATTGCTGAAGCAGAAGCGACTATCAATATAAAAGACAGGGAGCTTGTCCAGTACGAGGAACAGGTGCAACAATTAAAACAGGAAGCCAAACAATAAGTGTAGAAATCATAACCACCCGTGAAAACGGGTGGTTTTTTGTCTCGCACCTAACGGAGCGAGACGGACTGAAAGTCGCATAAATACAAAAAAGATCGAATTGCTCCGATCTTTTTAAGTTTCACTCCAAGAATGTTTAGATAAAAAATTTGATAATAGAATTACCTACTTCATACGATAAAAATCAATCACTAGACCAGCAGGCCCTTTAACTAATAAGGACTCTGTTCCCCAATCGGTTACAGTTGGTCCGTTTAAAACCTGGATACCAAGTTCTTTCAACCGTTGGTAATTCTGGTCTACATCCTCAACCTCGATATGAAGAATGATTCCTGACTGAAAATCTTCCAAAGGAATCAAATGATTTTGGGACAACATCAGACAGTGACTGCCAATCGTAAACTGAGCAAAACTGTCATCAACATAATCGGGCTTTTTATCCAAAATACGCTCCAAGTCAGCACAGACTTGGGGAACATCTGAAACGATAATATCTAATTGATTTAAATTCATTTACTATCCTCCAGAAAAAGACCGGATTGCTCCGATCTTTTTAAGTTCCACGAAGGAATTATTTAATTGCGCGTGATTGCAATCCTTCTTCTTCCAAGAAGAGGCGGAATGGTACGAGTTCTTCTGCTTCGTATTTTTCCTTGAAGGCTTTGATTGCTTCTTCTGAGTGAAGTTTTGGATCCAATTCAAGTACTTCTACTGGAAGTGGACGGTGTGGAGTGATGCGAGCATCGATCACAACAGTTTTACCTTCTTTGTTCAGTTTAACAGCTTCTGCAACAACTGCATCGATATCTTCGATACGGTCAACTGTAAATCCAACAGCACCTTGAGCTTCAGCGATTTTCGCATAGTCAGCATTAGGGAAGTCACAACCAAACAAGTGTTTGTTTGTGTCTTCGTATTTGTCCTTGATGAAGGCATATTTACCATTTGAGAAGACAACGTTGATAACTGGAAGGTCGTATTGAACGTTTGTGATAACGTCTGGGTAGCACATGTTGAATGCACCGTCACCCATGATGTTCCATACTTGGCGATCTGGATTGTCTTTCTTAGCAGCGATACCACCAGGAAGGGCAATACCCATTGTCGCAAAGAGTGGAGATGTACGCCACATGTTCTTAGGTGTCATGTGAAGGTGACGAGTAGATGTTTGAGTAGTGTCACCTACGTCGATTGAGTAGATAGCGTCTTGATCAGCATGTTTGTTGATTGCATTGTAAACTTGGTACAATTGCAATTCACCCTCAGTTTTACCTTCGAGTTTGTTCATGTAATCACGCCAGTTTTGGTTGTTCTTCACATTGGCACGCCACCATGGAGTAGACTCAACTGCATCTACCTTATCAAGGATCGCTTTAGCTGCTTGACCTGCATCACCAAGGATAGAAGCGTCAAGGGCATGACGTTTACCAAGTTTGTAAGGGTCGATATCGACTTGGATGAATTTTTCAGTGTTCTTGAAGGCTTCGTAAACTTCAGCAAATGGGAAGTTTGAACCAAGGAAAAGAACTGTGTCTGCTTCAAAGACCACTTCGTTGGCTGGTTTCCAACCAACACGGTAAGCAGAACCTGTCAAACCTTCGTAGTTCCATTCAAAAGCTTCAAAGTTTTTACCAGTTGTGATGATTGGTGCTTTGATTTTACGTGACAATTCAGTAATCACTTCACCTGCTTTAACACCACCGTAACCAGCGTAGATAACTGGACGTTCAGCATTGTTCAAGATTTCAACAGCTTTGTCGATTTCAACTTCGTTCAAAGCAGGAGCGATGAATGAACGCTCGTATGAACCTGAACCGTAGTATGAGTTTTCGTCGATTTCTTGGAAACCGAAGTTTACTGGAATTTCAACAACAGCTGGACCTTTTTTAGAAACTGCAGCACGGCAAGCTTCGTCAATTACTTTTGGCAATTGCTCAGCGTAAGCTACACGTTTGTTGTAAACAGCGATACCGTTGTACATTGGGTTTTGGTTCAATTCTTGGAAGGCATCCATGTTGAGTTCGTTAACTGGACGTGATCCAAGGATAGCAAGGAATGGAGTGTTATCCATAGCTGCATCGTAAACACCGTTAATCAAGTGAGTCGCACCTGGACCACCTGAACCAACTGCAACCCCGATTGAGCCGCCGAATTTAGCTTGCATCACCGCTGCAAGAGCACCTGTTTCTTCGTGGCGAACTTGCAAGAAGCGGATATCTTTGTCTTCAGCCAAAGCGTCCATCAATGAGCTGAGTGTTCCTGATGGGATACCGTAGATTGTGTCTACGCCCCATGTTTTCAATACGTTGAGCATTGCTGCAGATGCAGTAATTTTCCCTTGAGTCATAATGATAACTCTCCTTCAAATATTTTTAAAACTTGATAAATCCGTTTTCATATACTAATTGGAAACGTTTCAGCAAATTTTTACTCTACTACTTTACCACATTTGTTTTGGGTCTCCTAAGAATGTGCTCAGAAGTTTTTATTCTCTATTACAGTACAGTTTGAAAACGTTTTATATAACTGTTTTATAATAAAAAGCGAGCAAGCTCGCTTTTAGTCTATTTTACTAAAGTTTAGCATGAGTGAACTGGTTAAAACAGATACAGAACTAAAGGCCATGGCAAGACCAGCCAGTTCTGGATTGAGAACGAGACCAATTCCTGAAAAGACACCTGCTGCAATCGGAATTCCGATGACATTGTAGATAAAGGCCCAGAAGAGGTTGAGAAGAATACGATTGAAGGTTTTCTTGCTCATATCAAAGGCACGAACAACTCCAGTCAAATCATTGTGAGTAAGAACAATCCCTGCTGACTCAATAGCAATATCGGTTCCTGCGCCCATGGCAATCCCAACATCTGCTACACTGAGGGCTGGCGCATCATTGATACCATCTCCGATAAAGGCTACTTTACCAGCCTGTTGTAGTTGATGGATTTCATGGGCTTTTTCTTCTGGCAAGACACCAGCAATGACCTCTTCGATGCCGATCTGATCTGCAATAGCACGCGCCACGCCAGCATTATCCCCTGTCAGCATAACTGTTCGGAGACCACGTTTTTTCAGCTGACTGATGGCGAGTTTGGCATTTTCCTTGGGAACATCTTGCAGGGCAAGCAAGCCTTTGATTTCATTGTCAACAGCCAAGTACACAACTGTCTTAGCTTCTTTTTCCAGTTCTTCTAGTTTTTCCTGATAAGCACTAGAAATATCCATGCCATCTAGCATTTTAGCATTTCCGAGCAAAACTAGTTTCCCATGGATTTGCCCTGATACACCTTTTCCATGAAGGGCTTGGAAATTTTCTACAGGTTGAGGCTCAAGTCCTGCTTCAGTCGCTCGATTGACAATAGCTTGAGCCAATGGGTGTTGAGAGGCTTCTTCCAAAGAGGCAGCTAAGCCAAGTACTTCTGTCTCGTCGCCAATGACATCAGTGACCACTGGTTTTCCTTCTGTCAAAGTCCCTGTCTTATCAAAGACGAGAGTTTGGACTTTCTGAATTTCCTGTAGGACGGTTCCATTTTTTAGGAGAACCCCCATCTTGGCACTACGCCCTGTTCCTACCATGAGTGCTGTCGGTGTTGCAAGACCTAGGGCACAAGGGCAGGCGATAATCAAAACCGCCACCCCATAAAGGAGAGAGGTCACAAAGCTAGCCTCAAGCAAGACAAACCAAACCCAAAAAGTCAGAATCGCTAAAATGACAACTGCAGGAACAAAAATCCCTGAAATTTTATCCGTCAAATCCTGAATCGGTGCACGGCTGGTTTGCGCTTTCTTCACAAAGTCCACAATCTGTGCCAAGACAGTCTCTGAACCAACTTTTTCTGCTTTAAAAATAAGCGTTCCACTATTATTGATGGTAGAGCCAATCACAGTATCTCCAACTGTTTTGTCCACTGGCAGGCTCTCACCTGTCACCATGGATTCGTCAATACTGGATACACCTTCGAGTACAACACCATCAACCGCAATCTTTTCTCCAGGACGCACCCGAATCAGGTCTCCTACCTTGACTTGTTCCAAAGGAACTTGTACATAGCTATCCTCACGCAAGACTTCTGCTGTTTTAGCTTGCAAATCAAGTAATTTCTCCACAGCTTGGGAAGTGTTTTTTCTCATTTTTTCCTCAAAAACGGCTCCCAAAAGAACGAAGAAGAGGATAAATCCAGCACTTTCAAAATAGACAGGAAGACCAGCAAAGAGGGCAACTAGACTATAGAGATAGGCCACTAGGGTTCCCAGAGCAACCAAGGTATCCATGTTGGCATTGTGCTTTTTAAAGCTGGCCCAAGCACTCTGAATATAAGGACCACCTGCTACTAACATAATAGGCGTTGTGGCTAAAAAGGTGCCCCAATGCATAACTGGATGACTGATAGTCCCTGTCAACATCCCAATCATGAGGAAAACAAGAGGCACAGTAAAGATACTGGTAATCCAAAAACGCTGCAAAAGTGACAAAGATTTTCGCGTCTTCTCAACTACAGTATAGCTCCCCTTTTGCATCTTCATGCCACATGAAAATTCATGTTGGCCTAACTCTTGAGGTGTAAAACGAATTGTCTTCTCTTCATCCACACCGATTGGTTCCAAGATGCCTTCTTCTTCAAAAAGGATTTCCTTATAACAGTTTGAAGGGGTGGCACGATGAAAGGTAATCTCAGCTGGAATCCCTTTTTGAAGCTGAATATGGGCTGGATGATAGCCTTTTTCAGCTCGGATACGGATTTTTTGAATGCCATTTTCTAGGCTTGCTTTCACAATTTCAGTCATCAGTTCCTCCTACTCTACAATCATCTTGCCGTGCATCATGTTCATACCACATGCAAAGCCAAACTCTCCAGCCCGCTCAGGTGTGATTTCCACTACATATTGTTCCCCCATAGGCAAGTCCGCATGCACTCCAAAGTCTGGAAAGACGATCTGATCCAGACAGGGCGACGGGTCTTTGCGATCAAAGATAATGCGGGCTGGCACTGATTTCTTGAGGATAATCAACTCAGGCGTATAGCCCCCCATGACTTCCACTCGAATCTCTTGGTAGCCCTTTTTTTGCTGGGCCTTTTGTCCAGATTTTTCAGGCTTTTTGAAAAACCAAAACAAGATAAACGCGATAAGGGCAATACAAATAATGGTTACAATACTATTTAACATGACGTCTCCTTTACATACAATTACATTTGACTTCAGCAACTGCGCTGGTTTTTTTCTCAGAAATCACAGCTTCCAAGTCTTCCAAGTCAGCCAAAGTGAAATCACATTCCACAATCAAATCAGCCAACAAGTTCTTAATCCTACGGGAACAAACCTTGTCTTTGATATCTTGGACAAGCAAGTCTCGACTTTGGTCCAAAGTTAAAAGGGCCGAATAAACAAAGGACTTGCCCTCTTTTTTTCGAGTCAAACACTCTTTCTCTACTAAGCGAGCCAAAAGAGTCTGAACCGTGGACTTGGACCAGTCAAACCGTTCCGCCAAAACCCTGATCAAATCGCTACTGGTCTGTTCCCCTTGCATCCAAATAATCTTCATGACCTGCCATTCTGCATCTGAAATCTGCATAATCACACCTCCTAAATCTACATTTGTCAATTACAAGTTTTAGTATACTATCAAAATCTACATTTGTCAACTATAATTTTATTATTTTTTCGAAAAATAAAATTCTAATCATGTAATGAGAGATTTGCAGTCAAATTTCACTATATAAACTATAAAAATATGCTATACTGAAGAAAAAAGAAAACAACCACTAGGGGTGCGTAAAGCTGAGATTAACAACTGTTAGATCCCTTTGACTCAATCTAGGTAATGCTAGCTGATGGAAGTGGAAATGATCATGAGGACTACTTGTCTTCTATTGCTTTCCTAAAACAGACTAGCTTGTTCTTAAGAATACAAACTTCAGTTGGTTGGGAGGTTTTAGATGACTTATTTACCCGTTGCTCTAACTATTGCAGGGACTGACCCTAGTGGCGGTGCTGGCATTATGGCTGATTTAAAGTCATTCCAAGCTAGAGATGTCTATGGAATGGCCGTTGTGACCAGTCTTGTCGCTCAAAATACCAGAGGCGTTCAGCTAATAGAGCACGTCTCCAACCAAATGCTGGAAGCTCAATTGGATAGTGTCTTTTCAGATATCAAGCCTCAGGCTGTAAAAACTGGGATGTTGGCAACTACTGAGATCATGGAGATCATCCAACCCTACCTTAAAAAGCTAGACTGTCCCTATGTGCTTGACCCTGTTATGGTCGCTACGAGTGGGGACACCCTGATTGATTCCAGTGCCAGAGACTACCTAAAAACAAATCTGCTTCCCCTTGCAACCATTATCACTCCCAATCTTCCTGAAGCAGAAGAAATTGTTGGTTTTTCGATTCATGACCCAGAAGACATGCAGCGTGCTGGTCGCCTGATTTTAAAAGAATTTGGTCCTCAGTCCGTTGTTATCAAAGGTGGTCATCTTGAAGGTGGTGCCAAGGATTTCCTTTTTACCAAGGAGGAGCAATTTGTCTGGGAAAGTCCAAGAATTCAAACCTGTCACACCCATGGTACTGGATGTACCTTTGCTGCTGTGATTACGGCTGAACTAGCCAAGGGCAGAAGTCTTTACCAGGCAGTGGAAAAGGCCAAGGCCTTTATCACAAAAGCCATCCAAGACGCTCCTCAACTCGGACATGGTTCTGGACCAGTCAATCATACAACTTTTAAAGATTAAGAAAAAAACTCTCTAGCTCCTACTTTAAGGGAATTAGAGAGTTTTTTAGTCTTCGAAAATCTCTTCAAACTACGTCAGCTTTATCTGCAACCTCAAATCTGTGCTTTGAGCAACCTGCGACTAGCTTCCTAGTTTGCTCTTTGATTTTCATTGAGCATTAATTAGGAAATCATGTCATCCAGCTTTGTTAAAAAGGCTTGCGTTTTTGCCTCAATATCTTCTGCCTGCATCAGATCACGTACGACAGCTACTCCAGCTATACCCGTGCCGATAAGTTGGTCAATATTCTCTGACGTCAAGCCTCCGATAGCAACTACTGGAATGGCGACCGTTTGGCAAATTGTTTTCAAGGTTGAAATCAGGGTGATGGGTGCATTTTCTTTGGTCGTAGTCGGGAAAATGGCTCCTGTTCCCAAGTAATCCGCACCTCCTTCTTCTGCTTCGAGGGCTCTTTTTACTGTTTTAGCAGTGACACCTAGGATTTTTTCAGGACCCAAGACTTTGCGGGCAACCGAAACTGGTAGTTCATCGTCTCCGATATGTAGACCTGCAGCATCAACCGCAAGACAAACATCCAACCGATCATCGATAATCAAGGGTACCTGATAGGCATCTGTTATTTCCTTGACTTGTTTTGCCAGTTGATAGTATTGATTGGTTGTGAGATTTTTTTCTCGTAATTGGATGATGGTAACACCTGAACGGCAGGCCGTCTCAACTTTTTCAAGAAAGCTTTCCAAGGAATCTTGGTAGCGATTGGTTACCAGATATAGTCTGAGTGCTTCTCTATTCATAAATGTCTCCTTTGATGGCTTCTAGCCAGTTTTCGTCTCTTTTTAGGAGAGAGAGTTGATTGAGAACTTGGTAACGAAAATCTTCCAATCCCATTCCTTGAACAACTATTCTCTCAGCAGAGATATTGAGATAAGAGACCGCTAGGCAAGAAGCTTCAAAGGCCGTCTTTCCTTGGCTAAGAAAAACGGCAGTCAAGGCTCCAACCAGGTCTCCTGTCCCTGTTATCCAGTCCAATTCTGCACAGCCATTCCTCAATACAGCAACTTGATTTTCTGAAACAATGAGGTCCTTGGGTCCAGTGACTAAAAATGACATACCAGGATAAAGCTGACACCAGTCTTTCAAGACTTGAAGCAAATCCTCCGTTTCTTGATCTTTATGGCTAGCATCGACCCCGACTCCGTGGTGTTTTAAACCAACAAGACTTCGGATTTCCGTCATATTTCCTTTAAGGACCGTGGGCTTGTATTCTAAAAGATCTGTGACTAGATCCTTACGAATGGGGGAAGCCGCTACACCAACCGCATCTACCACCATTGGGAGAGAAGCTTGGTTTGCATAAGTAGCTGCCATACGGATTGCTTTCTCCTTCTCAGCTGACAAATGCCCCAAATTGATGAAGAGAGCCTGGCTTTGCTTAGTAAAATCAAGAACCTCACGAGGGTCATCTGCCATGACTGGTTTGCATCCCAGAGCCAAAATGCCATTAGCCAGCATCTCACAAGAAATCTCATTGGTAATGCAGTGAATCAAGGAACTGGTTGCCAGAGGGAAAGGATTAGTCAATTTCTGCATCATTCTATCCTTTCTCCAAAGAAATATCCCTGCACTTTTTTAAAGAATTCCTGCTTGATTAAAAATCGAAAGGCGAGGAAAGCTATGGCTGTACCGATCAAGGTTGCTCCAAAAAATCGAGGAGTGTAGATAAACCAGCTAAGCTTGGCCGCAGATCCTGTAAAGAGAACCATAACAGGATAGGAAACAATAGAACCGATAATACCTGTTCCCAAAATCTCTCCTAGAGCAGAATAGTGAAATTTCCGACCGTACTTATAAAAGAGACCTGCTAGGAGGGCTCCGAAAGTAGCTCCTGTGAGGGCCAAAGGAGGAATCCCCTGAGTTGACATACGGATAAAGGCTGTGACTGTAGCCATGACCAAGGCATAAACAGGCCCCATCAAAATTCCTGCTAGGATATTGACTACACTGGACATCGGTGCCATTCCTTCAATTCGAAAGATGGGTGTAAGGACTACGTCAAGAGCAATCATCATGGATAAAACAGTTAATTTGTGAACTTGTAGTTGGTGGTTTCTCATTTTCTATTTCTTCTCTTTTTCTAAGAACTGTAAATCACTCGTCCAGGTTTGATGTTGGTAAGCCATCTCCCAAAATTTGGCTTCCATGTGGACACTTCGGTGGAAGGCCTCTAGCATTTTTTGTTTGTCCGTCTCGTCGCTTTCTCGATAGAGCTGATTGACCAGCGCTTCTTCCTCTTTAATCTGCTGCTCTAATTCATCGGTGATATAGGTTTCAATCCACTGTTGATAAAGAGGATTCGGGGATGGTTTGCGATTAAGTGCCTTGCCCAAATCATGGTATAACCAAGGACATGGAAGCAAACTAGCAAAAGCAATGCCCAAGTTTGACTCTGCAAACTGTCGATAAATATGCGAAATGTAATGATAACAGGTTGGAGCAATCGGTTGCTCGTCCATTTCCTGGTCGCTGATTCCTAATTCCTTGAAAAATTGTTGGCGGATAAACAACTCACCCTCCACTAGACTCTGAGCATTTTGTTTCAAGAGTCTTTTCATCTCCTCGTTGGAAGTCTTATCAGCCAAGAGGTGATAGGCTTCTGAGAAAGACTTCAGATAGTAGGCATCCTGAATCAGGTAATAGCGGAAAATAGAAGGTTCTAACTTCCCCTCTTGTAACTGTAAAACAAAGGGGTGATGAAAGGAAGCCTGCCAAGCTTCCTTGGATAATTCCATCGCAATATCTGTAAATTCCATAATAACTCCTTTATAGAAATAGGCTGGTTTGAAGTAGTAAAAAGAACAGCAGGTAGATTAATGTTGTCCTTTGAGGAATATAAAATGTTCGATAGCTATTCTCCAAATGAACATGTTCGTCATATCCATGTGCAGACAGGGCCCTCAAGTAGAGATAGCGCCATCTAAAGACCGTCATCAGAACCTTGCTGTAAATCAAGGGAGACCAAACATGCAGTTTTTGGCCACGCAGTAAGCAAGCTTCCTTGAGAGACTTGATTTCCTGCTGAATGAGGGGAAAGGCATTGAATACCACAATTAAGGCATAGGCCCAAGAACGCGATAACCCCTTTTGAGCCAAGTACAAGAGAAGCTCTTTTAGGGAAATACTGGAAACAAAGACAAGGCCGATACAAACCGTCACAAAGGCCCTCGTTCCAAGTATCACTGCCTGCGAAGCATCCCCATGTAACTGAACTGCCCAGTAGTTGGCAAAGGATGGCAAAATGGCGAGCACAAGCATCCAAGCCAACATCTTAAATCGACGGTGGTAGAGCATGAAGAGAATGCAAAATGCGACTACTGAAAGATTAAGAGCAATCGAAGGAAGGAAAGATGTTTCCAAGGATAAAATCAGCAAGAAAAGACTAATAATCGGTGTCTGAGTTGCTACTTTGATCATACTACCTCACCTCCCCTAGAGTATCATTGTTCAGAGATGGGAGAGGTTTGCTGATGATCACGTCTTGGAGATGACTGAGCCCCTCACTAGTCATCTCAATCCAATAATCAACCACAGAGATCAAGGGATCTAAACGATGGCTAATGATCAAAAAACTTCTTCCTTGATTGCTCTCCTCCACAATCCACTGGCAAAAATAATGGCAAGCTCTATCATCCAAACCAGCAAATGGTTCATCTAGCAAGATCACAGAAGCCTTGCTGATCAAGATGGTCAATAGCTGAAGAATCTTTTGCTGGCCACCACTTAATTGATAGGGACTCTTATCAAGTGCCTGCTCCAGATTAAAATATCGTAAAGCTTGGAGAATTCGCTGATTTCTTTCAGAGTCTGGACTATCTAATTGCAGTTCCTCTCTCAGACTGACTCGGATAAATTGCTTCTCAGCTTCCTGAACAACACCCGTCAAGTCACGATACAGACTCTTTTTCTTTTTCAGGATTTTCCCCTTCCAAGTAATGAGCCCTTTATACTTTTGAAATTGAAGAATAGATCGAAAGAGGGTTGATTTCCCGACACCATTGTCACCCAAGATACAGGAAATTCCTTGGTAGAATGTAAAATCCGCAATGGAAAAGAGGGGGCGATGATCCAGCTCACAAGTCACACGATCCATATGGTATAGTTCTGGACTAGAAGCAACTTCCTTTGAAGAAACCTGTATCATCTCAGAGCAAGGGATTTGAAACACTTCCCTCAGTTGCCCGTCTCTTAGCTCCACCATATGGTCAATGTAGGCTCCATAGTCTGATAAATCATGGTCACACAGGATGACTGTCTTCCCATTAGAGGCCAATTCCTTTAGAATCTCTAGGATCTCTATCCTACTTTTGCGGTCAATAGAAGCAAAGGGCTCATCCAAGAGATAGACCCTAGGATTCATGGCAAATAGAACAGCCAGCGCAGCCTTTTGCTTTTCCCCACCTGATAAGTGATGGATGGGACGGTGCAAGATTGCCTCGCAGCGACATTGCTGGACCACCTCGGCTATTTTAGAATCAATCTCCTGAACGGGATGGCCGATATTCTCCAAAGTAAAAATCAGCTCCTCAAACAAGTTCTCCATGGTAAATTGATGATTGGGATTTT
>CAUSPE010000014.1:0-42638 GCA_963533485.1 uncultured Streptococcus sp. | reverse complement strand
AAGTGGCGGAGACAGAGGAGTTGTTTAACAATCCTGTCCACCCATACACTCAAGCACTTCTATCTGCTGTACCGATTCCAGATCCAATCTTGGAACGCAAGAAGGTTTTGAAAGTTTACGATCCTGACCAACATGACTATAAGACAGATAAGCCATCTATGGTAGAAATTCGTCCAGGTCACTACGTTTGGGCTAACCAAGCAGAACTTGCTCGTTACAAGAAAGCTCTTAAAGAATAAACAAATTAGGAGAGGACCGAAAGGTCTTCTCATTTTTAATAGAAAAATTCCCCTTCTACTGGCTTGTAAAAGGGGAATTGTATTATCATTAGCGTTTAGACCAAGTGCGTTTCATAAAGAGTAGCAAAATTGGGTAAATCTCTAAGCGACCTGCGATCATTGCAAAGGAGAGGAGGATTTTAGAGATGGGACTAAAGATGGAAAAACTCGAGGTTGTACCTAGAATAGGTCCGATATTGTTAAAACAGCTGAAGACCGCACTGGTTACGACTAGAAAATCATTGCTATCAAGACTGACGATAAAGATGAGAGAGAGAATGATCATCATATAGATAGCAAAATATTTAAGAATTTTGTGCTGGGTATCCTTATCAATCACAGTTTTATTGACGTGTAGAGTCAAAACACGGTGAGGGGATAAAGTGGACAAAATCTGATTTTTTGCGATTTTAGAGAGGATAAGTCCTCTGATCACCTTAAGACCACCTGCAGTTGAGCCTGCTGATCCACCGATTCCCATGAGGAAGAGGAGGATAAATTGGGAGAAGAGGGGCCAGTTGGTAATATCTCCGTAACCAAAACCTGTTGTTGTGATGATATTGGAAACTTGGAAGAAGGCCATTTCAACACTCTTAGAGACCCCTTGGTAGAGGTGGAGCGTATTAAGCGTAATCAAGCCTGTAGAAACTAGGACAATGATGATATATGCTCGTAGTTCTTCATCTCCAAAGAAAGCCTTAACCCGACGGAGCATGAGGTAGTAGTAGAGATTGAAGTTAACCCCAAAAACCAACACTCCGATACTAACTAGATAGGTGATGAGTGAGCTACCATAGTGGGCAATTCCGTCGTTATAGACGGTAAAACCCCCAGTTCCTGCTGTTCCCATAGCGATGACAAAACTATCATAGAGAGGCATGCCTGCTAGGTAGTAGATAACCACAAAAAGGGAGAAGAGAGCTAGATAAAGCAGATAGAGAATCTGGGCAGTGTTTTTTAGCTTGGATACGACCTTACCAAAGACAGGTCCAGGGACCTCAGCCTTCATCACCTCCAAGTGGCTATTCTTGGCATTGTCCATAATGGCAAGCGCAAAGACGAGTACCCCCATCCCTCCGATCAAGTGGGTGAAACTTCGCCAGAAGAGGAGGGAACGAGTGAGGACGGAAACATCGTTCAGGATAGTTGCTCCTGTAGTCGTAAATCCAGAACTGATTTCAAAGAAGGCATCGATGACGCTGGGGATTTGTCCTGAAAAGACAAAGGGGAGGCCACCAAAGAAAGACCATAGAATCCAACAGAGGGCAACAATTAAGACCCCTTCCTTGGCATAAATCCGTTGATTTTTCGGTTTCCGTAAAACGCCTAGACCACCGAGAAGGACTAAAATTCCAATCGTAGAAAAGAGAGCGATAAATACTTGACTGGATTCTTGGTAATAGATCGCTACACTAACAGGAACTAGGAGGAGAACAGCCTCAATCAAGAGAAGTTTTGAGAGGAGGTAACGAATCATACTTTTATTCATTTTTTACCTCTCAATCAAATCATAGATTTTGGTGATGTTTGGCAATAAGGTCGTCACGAGTAACTTGTCTCCCACCTCAAGCATATCCTCTCCAGTAGGGAAGATTGTTTTTCCTTTTCGGATAATGGCTGCAATGAGAACTCCTTTTTTCAATTTCAACTGTGATAGAGGTTTGGCAGTCATTTTATTAGCTTCCTTGATTTGGAATTGGAGAGTTTCAATTTGACCGTTTGCGAGATGGTGCATGGCTTGAAGGTCTGAGTACTGAGCGTTTACTCGACCACGGATAAAGTGCATAATGGTATCCACTGCGATGCTTTTTGGTGTGATAATACTTGAAAAATCAGGCGCGTGGATAATCTCTAAAAGACTTGTTCGGTTGACCTTGGTGATATTCTTATGGACGCCAACTCGGTCAAGAAACATAGAGGTGATGATATTTTCCTCATCAACTCCAGTCAAGGTTGCGACTGCATCATAGTGGGGAGCACTTTCTTCCAGCAAAATGTCTTTTGCAGTTCCATCTCCTTGGACAATATAGAGATTGGGGAACTTTTCGCTGAAGAAACGAGCTCTTTCAGGATTGATCTCGATGATCTTGGTATCAATGCGACTGTCTTTTAAAATGCCGAGTAGATAATAAGCAATCTTTCCAGCTCCAACGATAAGTAAGCTTTTAACTGCGCGAGATTTAAAATAGTTATGGAAAAGCATCATATCTACACGATTTCCCGTAACAAAAATCCTATCCTTGTCTTGGATAATAACATCACCACTTGGGATCATAAGTTGATGATCTCTCTCCATAGCACAGACAATAATATTCCCAAATTTTTTACGGAAGTCTGAGATTGGCATTTGACAAAGACCGCTAGAATCCTTGACAACAAACTCCATGAGACTGACCCGACCTCCAGCAAATCGTTCAACAGAGAGGGCATTAGGGAAATCAATGATATTTGAGATCGCACGCGCTGCTAGGAGTTCTGGGTTAACGATAAGTGAGAATCCAAGAATATTTTTCTCTTTAAAATAGGCATTAGAGTATTCAGGATTTCGTACCCGAACGATGGTTTCTTTAGCGCCCATTTTTTTAGCAAGTACCGCTGAAATCATATTCACTTCATCGTGTTCGGTTAGGGCGATAAAGATATCGCACTCTTGAACACCGGCTTGCTCCAAGATGGCGAAGTCAGCACCATTTCCAAGGAGACCTATGATATCATAGCGACTGACAATGTGATTGAGGACAGCCTCATCTTGTTCGATGAGGACAACGTCATGGTTTTCTGCAACCAGTGAACGACAGAGGGCGAAACCAACTTTCCCTCCACCAACAAGGACAATTTTCATATAAAAAACCTACTTTTTCATGATGTAACTATCATACCCTTTTTTAGCAAAAAATGCACTTGCTAAGGCGATTTTTAGGGGAAGAAAGGCCTTTTTCAAGTTTTTGAAGATACATTTGTTTAACTTCTATAACGATGGCTCCGATTTGAAGTGATTTGGCTCTTTTACCATACCTTTTCAGAAAGGGGATGACCAAACATGAAAATATCATTAAAAAAAGTAAAAAAATCAAGTCGTTTCTATTGACAATGATTCTGAAAGTGTTATACTAAGAAAGTAGTTTCGCTGATTTACTTCAAACCTGTTGTGAGGTAAGTTAACGATGCCTTAACCACGCTGTTTGCTGAGCTTGACTCCGGGCAGTGTGGCTATTTTTTTGCAATGGTGAAAGGAAGCAAGTCATGACAAATCACATTGTATTATTTGAACCTCAGATTCCACAAAATACAGGTAACATTGCGCGTACTTGCGCTGCGACCAATTCTCCCCTCCACATCATCAAACCGATGGGATTTCCGATTGATGATCGGAAGATGAAGCGGGCTGGTTTGGACTACTGGGATAAGCTTGAGATTTATTTTTATGACAGTTTGGAAGATTTCATGTCTCAGATGAAAGGACAAGTCTATCTGATTTCGAAATTTGCAGAAAAGGTCTATTCTGAGGCGAATTTGGCAAGTGGTGAAGATCAGTATTTTCTCTTCGGACGTGAAGACAAGGGCTTGCCTGAGGACTTTATGCGGGAGCATCCCGAAAAGGCTCTCCGTATTCCTATGAATGATGAACATGTCCGCAGTCTCAATGTTTCCAATACCGTCTGCATGATTGTTTATGAAGCTCTTCGTCAGCAAAATTTTGCAGGTCTTGAGCTTGTTCACACCTATGAAGCAGATAAATTGAAATAATCAAAATGCTTGCACTTGCAAGCGTTTTTTGTTATGATAAAGGGGTCTTCAGGGCTGGGTGTAATTCCCGACCGGCGGTAAATTTGACTAGCTATTTTAGCTTTCTCGTCGTTGTCTTGTCTCGATATACTTTAAGTATTATCTTCGACTACGACGCCTAGATAAATCTAAAATATCTTAGCCAAATAAGTCCGCGAGCGCAAGCTGATGTGGTGAGATTCCACAACCGACAGTATAGTCTGGATGGGAGAAGACGAAAGAATAGCTTTGTCTGTTCTGATGAGTTTATTGATGAATTGCAACCGCTTGCTCAAAAGAGTGAGAGGGAACTTTTGGGATATAAAAAGTGAGAATAGATAGAGGGATCCTTTCCAACTTCTTCTGATTTTATAGAAAATTGGAGGAACCTGTTATGACAAACACACGTCGACTTTCGACCATTGCGATTTTATCAGCCATTTCATTTGTGCTGATGTACTTTGACTTTCCGCTCTTGCCAGCGGCGACCTTCCTCAAGATCGAGTTTAGTATCTTGCCAGTCCTTGTGGGCTTGGTGGTCATGGACTTGCCTGCTGCTCTAGGGATTCTCTTGTTGCGATCACTCTTGAAGTTGCTTCTGAATAGCCAAGGAGTGAATACTTACATTGGCTTGCCAATGAATATCGTAGCCTTGGGAGTTTTTGTTATCGCTTTTGGTTTGATTTGGAAAAAGGAACGTAGCACCCTTCGTTTCCTACTAGCATCTCTAGCGGGGACTATTGGATTGACTTCTGCCATGTTGGTTCTCAACTATGTCTATGCGGTTCCTTTGTACGCGAAGTTTGCCAACTTTGATATTGGAAAAATTTTGGGACTTTCCAACTACCTAATGACTATGGTATTACCTTTTAACTTGATTGAGGGTGTAATCTTTGCCGTTTCATTCTGGTTGTTATACGTCCTCTTGAAACCAACCTTAAAACATTATGAGAGATAAACAAACATTTTTAATGAAGGGCAGTTTTGCCCTTTTACTTTTCGTCCTTCTTGGCTATATGGTTAAGTTCTATCCTGAAACGCTGGTCGGTTTTGATCAACCGATTCAGACTGCTCTTCGTGGGGACTTGCCAGATTATTTGACAGTTCTATTCCGAGCCCTTACGCATTTGATTGATATCCCAGTGATTATCACCTGGGTTGCCATCGCAGCCTTTATCTTTTATCGTAAGCAGTGGAAGATAGAAAGCTACTTCATGGCGGGTAATCTAGCCTTAGCCGGTCTTTTAATCGTGACCTTCAAAAACATCTACCAGCGTCCACGACCAGCTATCTTACATCTGGTAGAGGAGAAAGGATTTTCTTTTCCAAGTGGCCATTCTCTGGCTGTAACTTTGATGGTAGGGACCTTGATTGTCATTCTCAGTCAACGGATTAAAGATCCGGTTTGGAGAAAAATTGTGCAAATCGTCCTTGGCTTCTACCTAGTCAGTGTGCTGCTATCTCGGGTCTATCTGGGAGTCCACTACCCATCAGATGTTCTTGCCAGTTTCTGTGTGGGCTTGGGAGTCTTATTTATCGAATTTCCTTTCTATGACAAGCTTCGCTTCCAATGGCGATTTAAAGGCAAGCAGAAGTGAGATAGGTCTTGCAAGAATGGTAAAAATCTGATAAACTAAGTAGTAATTGAATAGGAATCCGCAAGACTAGTAACTCAAGGGAAGTATATCAGGGAGGAGAGCCGTGACTGCAAGCTCTCTATATGAAAGCTGGGTGAATTCACTTGCGCATGGATTTAGAAATGAAGGTCTGACTTGTCAGATGAAAACGGATGGTACCGCGTGTCAACGCTCCGAGTGGAGTTTTTGGCATGTGGTTTTCTTTTTATCTACGAGGGACTGATGGAGGAATTATGTCAACTATTGAAGAACAATTAAAAGCGCTTCGTGAAGAAACGCTGGCTAGCTTGAAGCAGATTACTGCTGAAAATGAAAAAGAGATGCAAGACTTGCGTGTCTCTGTCCTTGGTAAAAAAGGGTCGCTTACTGAAATCCTCAAAGGGATGAAAGATGTCTCTGCTGATATGCGTCCAATCATCGGGAAACATGTTAATGAAGCTCGTGATGTTTTGACCGCAGCCTTTGAAGAAACGGCTAAGCTCTTGGAAGAAAAGAAAGTAGAAGCTCAACTAGCAAGTGAGAGCATCGATGTGACACTTCCAGGTCGCCCAGTTGCGACTGGTCACCGTCACGTTTTGACACAAACCAGTGAAGAAATCGAAGATATTTTCATCGGTATGGGTTACCAAGTCGTGGATGGTTTTGAAGTGGAGCAAGACTACTATAACTTTGAGCGTATGAACCTTCCGAAAGACCATCCAGCTCGCGATATGCAGGATACTTTCTACATCACAGAAGAAATCTTGCTTCGTACTCACACGTCTCCAGTTCAGGCGCGTGCGATGGATGCTCATGATTTCTCTAAAGGTCCTTTGAAAATGATCTCACCAGGACGTGTGTTCCGTCGTGATACGGACGATGCGACCCACAGTCACCAATTCCACCAAATCGAAGGTTTGGTTGTTGGGAAAAATATCTCTATGGCAGACCTTCAAGGAACCCTTCAGTTGATTGTGCAAAAAATGTTCGGTGAAGAGCGTCAAATCCGTCTGCGTCCATCTTACTTCCCATTCACAGAGCCATCTGTTGAGGTGGATGTTTCTTGCTTCAAGTGTGGTGGAGAAGGCTGTAACGTATGTAAGAAAACAGGTTGGATCGAAATTATGGGTGCCGGTATGGTTCACCCACGTGTCCTTGAAATGAGTGGAATCGATGCGACTGTTTACTCTGGCTTTGCCTTTGGTCTTGGACAAGAGCGTGTCGCTATGCTCCGTTACGGAATCAACGATATCCGCGGATTCTATCAAGGAGATGTCCGCTTCTCAGAACAGTTTAAATAAGATTGAAACCTAAAACACAGTCCCATACAGTCCTAGTTATTTTCTCTTGATGAGAATGGTGAGGACTGACTCGAAGAAAAAGAAAGGAATTGAAAAGGTCTTATTCGGTGAGATCTTACAATCAGAATTATGCTTGTATCTTATAAATGGTTAAAAGAATTGGTGGACATTGATGTGCCATCACAAGAGTTGGCTGAGAAAATGTCAACTACAGGGATTGAGGTCGAAGGTGTCGAATCACCGGCTGCTGGTCTCTCAAAAATTGTCGTCGGTGAAGTTTTGTCTTGCGAAGATGTGCCAGAAACACACTTGCATGTCTGTCTGGTTAACGTTGGCGAAGAAGAAGCCCGTCAAATCGTCTGTGGTGCCCCAAATGTGCGTGCTGGTATCAAGGTTATGGTGGCTCTTCCAGGAGCTCGCATCGCTGACAACTACAAAATCAAAAAAGGGAAAATCCGTGGCTTGGAGTCACTTGGAATGATCTGTTCCCTTGGTGAATTGGGAATTTCTGACTCGGTTGTACCGAAGGAATTCGCAGATGGAATCCAAATCTTGCCAGAAGATGCTATTCCTGGAGATGAAGTTTTCTCTTACCTAGACTTGGATGACGAAATCATCGAACTTTCTATCACTCCGAATCGTGCAGACGCTCTATCTATGCGTGGAGTAGCGCACGAAGTGGCAGCCATCTATGACAAGGCAGTTAGCTTTAAAGAATTCAGTTTAACAGAAACAAATGAAGCTGCAGCAGATGCACTTTCTGTAAGTATCGATACCGACAAGGCGCCTTACTATGCAGCCCGTATCTTGGACAATGTGACCATCGCACCAAGTCCACAATGGTTGCAAAACCTCCTCATGAACGAAGGTATCCGTCCAATCAATAACGTAGTGGACGTAACCAACTATATCCTGCTTTACTTTGGTCAACCTATGCATGCCTTTGACTTGGATACCTTTGAAGGGACTGACATCCGTGTGCGTGAAGCGCGTGCTGGTGAAAAATTGGTGACCTTGGATGGTGAAGAACGTGACTTGGAAACAAATGACTTAATCATCACTGTCGCTGACAAACCAGTAGCCCTTGCAGGTGTCATGGGCGGTCAAGCAACAGAAATCTCTGAGAAATCTAGTCGTGTTGTCCTTGAAGCGGCTGTTTTCAATGGCAAATCGATTCGCAAGACTAGCGGACGCCTCAACCTTCGTTCTGAGTCGTCTTCTCGCTTTGAAAAAGGCATCAATGTGGCAACTGTTAACGAAGCCCTTGATGCGGCGGCTAGCATGATTGCTGATCTTGCAGGTGCGACAGTGCGTAAGGGCATCGTTTCAGCAGGAGAGCTTGATACTTCAGATGTGGAAGTTTCTTCGACTCTTGCAGATGTTAACCGCGTCCTTGGTACAGAACTTTCCTATGCTGATGTGGAAGATGTCTTCCGTCGTCTTGGCTTTGGCCTTTCTGGCAATGCAGAAAGCTTTACAGTCAGCGTCCCACGTCGTCGTTGGGATATCACTATCGAAGCAGATCTCTTTGAAGAAATCGCTCGTATCTATGGATATGACCGTTTGCCAACCAGTCTTCCAAAAGACGATGGTACAGCAGGTGAATTGACTGCGACACAAAAATTGCGCCGTCAAGTTCGTACGATCGCTGAAGGAGCCGGTTTGACAGAAATCATCACCTACGCTCTTACAACACCTGAAAAAGCAGTTGAGTTCACAGCTCAACCAAGTAACCTTACAGAACTCATGTGGCCAATGACAGTGGACCGTTCTGTCCTCCGTCAAAATATGGTCTCAGGTATTTTGGATACGGTAGCCTATAACGTGGCTCGTAAGAACAAAAACTTGGCTCTTTACGAGATTGGAAAAGTCTTTGAACAAACAGGCAATCCAAAAGAAGAACTTCCAAACGAAATCAACAGTTTTGCCTTTGCCTTGACCGGCTTGGTTGCAGAAAAAGATTTCCAAACGGTAGCAGTTCCAGTTGATTTCTTCTATGCTAAGGGAATCCTAGAAGCCCTCTTTACTCGCTTGGGACTAGAAGTGACTTATACAGCAACAGCTGAGATTGCTAGCCTCCACCCAGGACGTACAGCCGTGATTTCACTCGGTGATCAAGTTCTTGGTTTCCTTGGCCAAGTGCATCCAGTTACTGCCAAGGCTTACGATATCCCAGAAACTTATGTAGCGGAGCTCAACCTTTCAGCTATTGAAGCTGCCCTTCAACCAGCTGCTCCATTTGTGGAAATCACAAAATTCCCAGCAGTCAGCCGTGACGTGGCCCTACTCCTCAAGGCAGAAGTGACTCATCAAGAAGTTGTAGATGCTATCCGAGCTGCCGGCGTGAAACGTTTGACAGATATCAAACTCTTTGACGTCTTCTCAGGCGAAAAACTGGGAGTTGGCATGAAGTCAATGGCCTATAGCTTGACCTTCCAAAATCCAGAAGATAGCTTGACAGACGAAGAAGTCGCACGCTATATGGAAAAAATCCAAGCATCACTCGAAGAAAAAGTGAATGCAGAAGTACGTTAAATTTTCAATCCATCCTTCGGGGTGGGTTTTTAAATTTTTAAAATGCCAGTTCAGGAATAAAAAGCGACAGTTGAGGAAAAAGTTCTCCCAGATAATCTTTAATGA
Organism: uncultured Streptococcus sp.; assembly: GCA_963533485.1. Taxonomy (GTDB): domain Bacteria; phylum Bacillota; class Bacilli; order Lactobacillales; family Streptococcaceae; genus Streptococcus. The sequence continues at coordinate 33,038 of CAUSPE010000014.1, read as the reverse complement.
GTTATACTAAAGCTATCACTGAAGCACTTAAAATCCTTAAATTTGGCAGGTCTTTACTATAAAAATCTCGATAAAAATGGATACAAATTATTGTAAAGGCTATCAAAAAGGAGTATAATAAGTGCAACATATCTCGGAGGTGGAAAATGTTAGAAGTAAGAAATCTAGAGAAAAGTTTCGGTCCCAAGCAAGTCTTGTTTGGTGTCGATTTTCAGGCAAGTCCAGGAAGGATTCTGGGCTTGGTCGGGAAGAATGGTGCTGGGAAAACAACGATTTTCCACAGTATGTTGAAATTTTTAGAGTATCAAGGAGAGATCAGTCTGGATGGGCAGGAGATTCGTCAGGAAACCTATGCTCGGATTGGCTATCTGCCTGAGGAACGCAGCCTCATGCCCAAGTTGACAGTCCTTGAACAAGTTCGCTATTTGGCGACTCTAAAGGGCATGGATGCTAAGGAAGTCAAGGAAAAACTCCCTCAATGGATGGAAAAATTGGAAGTGAAGGGCAAATTGACCGACAAAATCAAGAGTCTGTCAAAAGGGAATCAACAGAAAATTCAGCTGATTATCACCCTAATCCATGAGCCAGACTTGATTATCTTGGATGAGCCTTTTAGTGGTTTGGATCCAGTCAATACCGAGTTGCTCAAACAGGTCATCTTGAAAGAGAAAGAGCGCGGTGCAATCATTATCTTTTCAGACCATGTCATGACCAATGTCGAGGAGCTTTGCGATGATATTCTCATGATTCGAGATGGGCGTGTAGTCTTGCATGGACCGGTCCAAGAAGTTCGCAATCAATACGGGAAAACGCGTCTCTTTGTTTCAAGTGAACGAAGCAAGGAAGAATTGGAAAAACTTCCTCACGTCAAACAGGTGAGCTTGACCAAGCAAGGTAGTTGGAAATTAATACTAGATGATGAGGGTGCTGGAAGAGAACTCTTCCCAATCCTCACTCAAGGTCAATACATCGCGACCTTTGACCAGCAAGCTCCAACAATCGATGAAATCTTTAAACTAGAATCAGGGGTGGAAGTATGAGAAATATGTGGGTTGTAATGAAGGAAACCTATCTTCGACATGTCAAGTCGTGGAGTTTCTTCTTTATGGTGATTTCGCCGTTCCTCTTTTTAGCCTTATCTGTAGGAATCGGCTATCTCCAAGGGTCTTCTATGGCCAAGAATAGTAAGATAGCAGTAGTAACAACAGTGCCATCTGTGGAAGAAGGGCTCAAGGGTACCAATGGTATCAACTTTGATTATAAGGATGAAGCCAGTGCCCAAGCTGCTATCAAGGATGAAAAAATCAAGGGTTACCTAACTATTGATCAAGAGGATAGTGTCATCAAAGCCGTTTACCATGGAGAAACTTCTCTTGAAACAGGCATCAAGTTAGCAGTAACCAATAAACTCAATGAGCTTCAATACCAACTCAATCGCTCGGCGGCTAATTTGTCCCAAGAGCAGGAAAAGCGCCTGAGTCAAACCGTTGACTTTACTGAGAAGATTGATGAATCTAAGGAAAACAAAAAAATTGTTCAAACCATTGCGGCCGCAGGGCTTGGTTTCTTCCTTTATATGATTTTGATTACCTATGCTAGTGTCACTGCTCAGGAAGTGGCTAGCGAGAAAGGAACCAAAATCATGGAGGTGGTATTCTCTAGTATCCGAGCTAGTCATTATTTCTACGCTCGCATGCTGGCTCTACTTCTTGTGATTTTGACTCATATTGGCATTTACGTCGTGGGTGGACTTGCTGCCATTCTGCTCTTTAAAGACATCCCTATCTTGGCACAATCTGGAATTTTAAATCATCTAGGAGAGGCTTTCTCGCTCAATACCTTATTGTTTGTCTTGGTTAGTCTCTTTATGTACGTTGTTTTAGCAGCCTTTCTAGGCTCTATGGTTTCTCGCCCTGAGGATTCAGGAAAGGCCTTGTCGCCATTGATGATCTTGATTATAGCAGGATTTGTCGGTGTGACCTCTCTAGGTGCTGCTGGGGACAATTTAGTTCTGAAAATTGGTTCCTATATTCCTTTCATCTCGACTTTCTTTATGCCATTTAGAGCCATCAATGGTTATGCAAGTGATTTAGAAGCTTGGATTTCTCTTGCCATAACGGTTGTTTTTGCAGTCACTGCAACAGCCTTTATCGGACGCATGTATGCTAGTCTAGTCCTTCAAACAGATGATTTGGGAATCTGGAAAACCTTTAAACGTGCCTTAGCTTATAAATAGGTTTGCGGATTAAAAGAAAATATAAAATAACAAAAGGATAAGATTCAAGTGAAATCTTATCCTTTTTGAGTGTTTTTATCCTAATACTTTCTTTAGAAATAATAACTAAAAATACATAATACTAGGTGAAAAAGGCATAGATCCTTTTTCACCTATACATGCAAAAAATGATTTATTCGTTTAGCTTAATATTTCCACTTTTTGCAGTAATAGTGAGAGTGGCAGTAGGATTTTCAATTTTGTGAACGAGAGTACTACCAGTATGCTTGCTGTCTTTAGTGTATTCTACATTGATGCCGTTAGGGATATCAATATCACCAAGAGTTGTTTTTAGATCGAAGGATAGTTTATTCAAACTATTGGGAACCAGTTGCAGGTTGATATCTCCTAGCTGATTAGTGATGGAGATGTTTCCAACTAAGTCTAATTGCTTGGAACTTATTGAGCCACTAGATATTTTTAAACTAGTGTCGGAAATTTTACTTGAATTTAGATTGATATCTCCCAGAGCAGCAGTGATTTCACCAGTTTCAAAATGACTATTATTTAGTCCGATATTACCCGAAGAATCTTTGATTTCTCCAGAGCTAATTTGACTATTGTTTAGAGTAATATCTCCAAGAGCGTTACGGATTTTGCTAGACAAAAATTGACTATTGTTGATTGTTAGATTTCCCTTGGATAAAGTAATTTCAGTGTTATTTGCTGATAAATTAGATAGTGTAATATCTCCGAGCGAGGAGCTACTACTAAACGTCTCAAGTTTGGTTCCCTTTGGTAGAGTGAGGTAAACAACGTTTTTTTCCTGATACTCGTTACTAAATAAATTGAGGAGAGATTGGATTCCAGAGCTTATACGAAAGCCCCCTGAATTTTCTTCCCTGAGATTTAATTTTCCATTTTCAGAGTTTACCGTGAGTTTTCCAAACGTATCATTGTTAATCTGATAGTTGTGGTCGTGTTGGTAATAGCTTAAATGGATATTATCATCAGAGGATTCATCGACAACGAGGTTTCTCATTGCTAGATTTACAGTTAAAGAAGAAATTTCAGAGAAACTTTCTTCGGTTTTTGTTGCCTTTAATTTATTTTTAGTAGAGTTGATTAAATCATTGAATCCACCTGTTGCAGATCCGATGGCCGTCAAAGCAACGCCTAAGATACAAGCTAAGACAGCTATAGATAAAAATTTTTTCTTCGAGTTCATATTAGCCATGACGTGCTCCTTTCTTTGCAAATACTTGTGCTAGCTTGACAAAGCCAGCTTTACCAAACTGAGTAACAGGAGAAATGCCTGCGTAGAAGATGCCAGACAGTCCCAGAGCTAGAACACTGAGCCCCAGAGTGAACAGGAAGGCCGGGATCGATGTCGTCAGTCCCACTGTCAAAGTGTCCCAGATCAGGCTGATTCCAAAAATAAAGAATGCAAAGGTACCTATAGCCATGACGAGAGCAAAGATAAAGACTAAGAGGAAGAAAACAAAAGTCAAAAGTGCTGCTACTATAAAGAGTGGAATAGCCAAGGGTGCTGCCAAAATGGATAGGATAGCAATCTGGACGATGTTCTTAGTGTTTTTTGATGAACTGCTGTCTTGATTATCTTCCTCGACTTTTTTGTCCAAAAGATTCAACATAATCTCGTGGGCCGCTTCCTTAGGGCTTCCTAAATCAGCAATAGCGGCTACTTCACCTTCAGGTCCTACTTCGTCAAAATACTCAGTGAAATGTTCTATAGTTTCTTCGTAGTCCTTACGTGGTAGTTTTTTTAGATACTTTTCTAGTTCAGCTAGATATTCAGTTTTTGTCATGTCGAATGCTCCCTTCTACGATGCCGTTGATTGTTGTAGTATAAAGTTTCCACTCTTCTTTCAGAGTAAGTAGGTATTCATATCCGTAAGAAGTAAGTGTATAGTATTTTCGTTTACGCCCCTGTTTCTCCTTCGAATAAGTGGCGAGATAATCATTTTGTTCCAGCTTTTTTAGTATGGGATAAAGAATAGACTCTTTGATGTTAGCAATTAGCTTAATGGTCTGACTAATCTCATAACCGTAGGAATCATCTTTTTCAAGAATGGCAAGGATGAGAAATTTTATTAAAGCTGAGGATGTGGGGAAATACATGAAGCACCTCCTTATGTAAAAAAAATATATATAATTAATTTATATATAGCTTACCTTCTTTTAGAATAATTGTCAAGTATGATATATAAAAAAAATATATAATTCAACAAAATAGTTTGTAATGATATTACGCAAAAACATATCTACTATAAAATAAGAAGTAGTACATCGATTAAAAATGGAAAAGAAAGCTTATTGATAATGATTAATATGAAAGCTTCTTTGATGATAAAAGGGAAAAATATTTTCATATCTATTGACTTTTAATAGTAAAATTTGGTATGATAGTAGACGGTATTGTTTACCCCATTTGTAAGGCCCCGGAACCTTTCAAATACCCCGCGGACCGGAACATCCGCCCTGTAAACAAAAACGATATTCATATAGGAGAAATCATGAACAAAACTACATACATGGCTAAGCCAGGTGAAGTTGAACGCAAATGGTATGTAGTGGACGCTACTGATGTACCTCTTGGACGCCTTTCTGCTGTTGTAGCAAGCGTACTTCGTGGAAAAAACAAACCAACATTCACACCACACACTGATACAGGTGACTTCGTAATCGTTATCAATGCTGAAAAAGTTAAATTGACTGGTAAAAAAGCAACTGATAAGATCTACTACACTCACTCAAACCACCCAGGTGGATTGAAACAAATCTCTGCTGGTGAACTTCGTTCTAAAAATGCAGTACGTTTGATCGAAAAATCAGTTAAAGGTATGCTTCCACACAATACTCTTGGCCGCGCTCAAGGTATGAAATTGAAAGTATTTGTTGGAGCTGAGCACACTCACGCTGCACAACAACCAGAAGTTCTTGATATTTCAGGACTTATCTAAGGAAAGGAACAATAAAGTATGTCACAAGCACAATATGCAGGTACTGGACGTCGTAAAAACGCTGTTGCACGCGTTCGCCTTGTTCCAGGAACTGGTAAAATCACTGTTAACAAAAAAGATGTTGAAGAGTACATCCCACACGCTGACCTTCGTCTTGTTATCAACCAACCATTCGCAGTTACTTCAACTGTAGGTTCATACGACGTTTTCGTTAACGTTGTAGGTGGTGGATACGCTGGTCAATCAGGAGCTATCCGTCACGGTATCGCTCGTGCCCTTCTTCAAGTAGACCCAGACTTCCGCGATTCATTGAAACGCGCAGGACTTCTTACACGTGACTCACGTAAAGTTGAGCGTAAGAAACCAGGTCTTAAGAAAGCTCGTAAAGCATCACAATTCTCAAAACGTTAATCAATACGATTATATCTACGTTTCAAAGCACTCAAAAGTTTACCTTATGGGTGCTTTTTTCGTATTTTTTTAAAAAGTTCACCTCAAAGTTTACCTTATTTTTACCTTATTGTTTTAGAGACTTTAAAGCAAATTCACCAACTGCCATAGGAACTACATTAGAAGTATTGACATAAATCTGAGTTGTACCTGTATCGCTATGTGTTAGTGCTTCAGAAATAGCTTCTAAGCTCATTCCTGCTTGTTTAGCAAGCGTTGCTCCTGTATGTCGCAGTTTATGAGGTGTAGCATGTGCCAGCTCTTTATGTCGCTTTCTGATGCTTTTCATTTTATTGTTTAGATAGTCAGCATGTAAAGGCTTGTTGATGTTTCCTCTTGTGTCTATATATGTAAAAACAAATTGTTCTGGATTACTGATGATGCCAAACTTTGCTAGTTCATATTTTTGTTGCTCTTTCCAAGAGGTAAGAAGTTGAAGTAAGTCATTAGAAATAGAGAAAATAGTCTTCTTATTTCCCTTAGTAGATTTTACTTGTCCATATCTATCTAAAGCTTGAATTAGCTGAATCTGTGATTTTGAAAAATCGATATGTTTCCATTGAAGAGCATAGGTTTCAGATTTTCTATCACCTAAGAAAAAAGTAAGATAAAATAGGGCATAATCTTTAAGGGTTATTTTATCATTCTCTAAATCTTCTTGAAATGCTGAGAACCATTCTTGGAGTTGTTCATGAGTTAGATATAAATCTTCCTCTCTCTTTGACTCTGCAAGTTGGATCTTTTTAGTAGCTTTTATTCTTCTTAATATTTTTGCAACTTTATTAGCTTCTATATACTCAAGTTCTTCTGCCCAGTCAAAAATGGAAATTACATAACTACGTAAAGATTTGAAGTTCGCATATTCATTAGCCTTAGATGTCATTAGATTTAGGATAACTTGCTTATTTTGGTTTAAAAACTGTATCGTATAGTTTCCAAGAAGTGGCAGTATATGTTTTTCAAAACAGGTTTTGGTATTAGCAACTGTTGACCTGCTTGGTGGTTTAGAAGTAGATGTAGTTTGACCTGCTTTATAAGAGGCCCACCAGATATTGTTATAGAAGTCTGAGAAAAGAATATCTTCTTTTCCTAGTACTGTAAACTCATTATCTTCTATTTGATTTAACTTGGTAAGTAAGTCTATCTCAGCTTGTCTTGCCTCCTTTCTAGTTTTAAATCGCTTATCGTAATAGTTGCTATTGACAATTCCAAGTGGCATTCGTGCTTCTATTGGGATATAAACTTTTAAGCGAAAAGTTCCGTTCTTTGTCTTACTGATACTCATGATATCCTCCTTGTGTATCGAACCAGAAAATATCATGACTATTATAAAACAAAAATATAGATATTTCTAGTTTTGTGAGTAAAGCCATGAATTAATGGCTTCTTTATTAAATCGTATAGTCTTGCCTATTTTTATTGCAGGCAGTCCTCGTTTAATCCAACTATCTAGAGTATTGTTTGAGATGCCCAAGTAGTGGCAAGCCTGTTGTTTGTTTAAAAACGGGCTTTCAAGGTTACTATTGTTTAACCTAATTTCAATTTCTTTCTTGATTAGTTCAGAAATTAGGTGCTGAATCTGATTAATTTGCTCATCTGGTAAAATAACTTGCATAATATCCTCCCTATTGTGATACAATTGAAGTATCAGGAGATTTATAATCTTCTGTACCTACTTCATCAGAATTGCTCGCCAAAGTATCTTCTGATGAGGTTTTTTTATTGTTTTGGGGATTATAACGTCTAGAATCTAAAAATTTTGTAAAAAAGTAGGTTCGTTCAATTATTAATCCCAGTAGTGAAATATCTTTGTTCCTAGCGTAGTGAACTAAGTCTTCGAACTCGGTAAAATTGTTATCGGTAATTACATCGATAACAGTTTCCAAAAATAAATTTGAATTTTGCTCTATCAAGAACTTATCAAGTTCGAATCCACAACCTGATTCAATATCATTTATATCATACTGAGTTTTCTCCTTGTTTTCGGCATGAATGAAGTAGTCGAAAAGTCCTTTGGGGGATTGTACGATTTCTACATGAGCAGGGCCGTTCAGCTTGTCCTTGATTAGCTCAGAAACTTGTTTATAACTTTTGAGAGAATCAAAGAAGAAAGCTCCGTGTTTGTGAGACTTTTTTAGTTCCCCACTTTGTCGATTAATATCCTTATCATGCCAAGGACTCAGTACGAAGGGGATGTGTATTTCTTCAAGAACTTCAAGGTAGTCAGCAGGGGCGCTTTCTTTGTAAAAAAGGAATGTCCACTTGCTAGAGCGTTGTTCTTTTGTCATTTTGATATACCTTTCTGATTACTGATTACAGGATAATTGGGGGTCGTAGTAACCCCAATTATCTTGGAAAATGCTAGAAGGGGCTATCTGGCTACTGCTTAACGCAAGCCATAGCCCCTTTTTATCGTTTTTTACCAACTAACCATAGCTTATTACGAATCCGATTAGGTGCTGAAAAGTAGTAGTCAGGATGTTGACTCGAAACCTCTTCTTTCAGTTGAGAGGTCATGTCAGCCAAAATTTTTTGCCCCTGCTGGTCTCTAGGGACTTCGACAAAAACCGTCACATCATCTTTTCGTATGTCTACGACACTCTTATGTGCACAGTGATTAAAACTACTATTTATGGGATTGAAGGTAGTTATATTCTGAATGTCAATCGTTGTTACTTTTTCTGATTTCTCACGTTGCGTTAAAAACTGACGAAGTTTGAATGTAAAGTATACGGACTTAAAATAGTTGAATAGACTATCAAATCGAAATCGATTCAAAATTTCAAATATTACAGAAACAATAAGTGTAAATAAAAGGAAGGACATTGCTGTATAAGAATATTTGCTTCCTAAATCTAAATAGCCATTGAACTGGGAGAGGTCAAAAAAACTGAGAGGATTTAGTTTAAACTGATTTGATAGAAAATCCAGAGACCATCCTATAAATCCTGCTAGAAATGAAACTAGAATTAGATTGATATTGAGGTTGAATGTCCTCATGAAGTAAGATTTTTTCATCATTAAAAAATTCCTTTCTTTGTGTAATATGTTGGACATAGTAGTGGAAGCACTTGATAAGGATGTTCGTTATCAATCACTTGAATCAGACCTGTTCCATGCCCAATAGGGATAACAATACCTTCTGGGTCGAGGTCAGGGAATAGAAATTGTGTTGTCTTCTTGTTAATGTTGCCGATCTGGATGAGGACATTAAGTTGTTCACGAACAGAAATGGGAATCGTAGTGTGCTCGAATCTTTGTGCAATGAGCAACAAATGAAGCTTAGTAGCACGCCCGAGAAGTGAGATAGAAGTCAAGAGTGAGAAAAACGATTCTTTAATCGTCTTATTGACTCCTTCAGATAATGCAAGAACTTCATCAATCACAATTGTCATATGGCTGAACTCATGACGTGGATTCTCGTATAGGATTGCTTGACGTTTTTGAATCAGTTCTAGACATTGACTTAATTTCTCATTAATTTCTGATACAAAATCGGACTTAGACCGATTTTCAACGGGATGAATCACGGCAATTTGATGTTCACGAGCCCAACGACTAGGCGTATCAAATTTTGGGTCTACGATAATTAAATCAGATTGATTTTTGAGTACACTCAGTAGATAGGTAAGAGCATAAGATTTACCCGACCCACTATTTCCACAGATTGCAATGTGATTGACCTTATCAAGATTAAGCGTAAAATTTTCCATAATTGGAATTTGATTTTTGGGCAAACTTGTTGTATATCTATCAAGGTCAGGAATGACCAATCGTTTTGAAATTCCCACCTTCCACGGAAAGAAGAGTCCTCGCTGAACATGGATATCATCCGTTTTTAGAGGGACAAAGTATGTTGCATTTTGCTTCAATAAAGTATAATGTGGGTATAGGGATGCGTTAGCAATCAAGAAAATTTTATTATAGAGTTCATCATCTAAAATATAGGCACAGGGAAGCCGTGGGATGAAGATGAAACCGTTTTCTTGAATGGCAATGTTAAAACTGTTTGTATAACTTGTTTCGCCTTGCATCAAGGCTCCAAGAGCCATATTAAGGCTCTGGAGCAAGTATGATTGCAAGACGGCATCTGTTTTAGATACCATTATTTAACCTCCTTAATGCCATCAGCTTTAAAGTAAACGTTATAGTTCATCTCACATGCTTGTAGATTATCAAACTGTACCAATGCCATATAAGGTGGTAGCTCCACTTCAGCTTCGAATTTGACGGTGAAGGGCGGAAGTCCTTTTTGTGAGAACCAAGCTTTATAAGCGATAATTTCTCCTGTTGGTTGACCGTCTTCAAATTTAATTTGTGCTTCTAGTTCGGTACTTAAGCAGAGAATGCCCTGCTTGTTGTCAATATATTCATTGGCAGTATTGACTGAGTAGCCACCTTTGCGATTGCGTGTTTTCATTAGATTTACCTCGTGTTTAATTATTTGTCTTAGCTAAGAACAATTTTAGTTTAACGTAATTTCATGAAGTAGACTGTCAGTTTTCCTGACAGTCTACTTTTAAATTTTTGATATGAGACAGGCTAATTCGGATAACCAATAAGTTAATTTCTCAGCTATTTGATGCGAAGTTTCTTCCTCTGGGAAATCTGAAATAAAGCTTGATAAGGAGTCTAGAAAAATTTCTTTATTTTTTTCAATGATTTGCGCTACTTCTTTCTTTGAGACATTAGAAAATTTTTTTGCTATTAACTTTTTTAGAAAAGTATTTTCAAACGTAGGATCTATCAAAATTGTAGATATTATATTTTCAATTAGTAGTAGTTCGAATTCAATACTCGGGAAAAATAATTCCCTTGGATTTTTATAATCTAAACTAGTTTGAAAAGCTAACGAAGCATTAAAACTAATATTTCTTTTTCCTTTGATTATTTGCCCAACAGTTGTTTCTGATAAAAGTTCAAGTTCTCCCTCAGGAGTTTCGTAACCTATTTGGTTTTGTAATATTTGTAATTCTTTAAGTCGTTTATGGATTGATTGTCCGAGTAGCTTACAATATAATTCCTCTATTACACTTTTATATGCCATTTTACTTCCTTTCCGTCCTTGGACGGAAGAGAAACACAGTCGTTTACCGAGCTAAGTATGAAAAAAACACACCAAAGAAACGGTGAAACATTTGACATAGCGAATACCTGAAGATGTAGCTATGTTCTGAGTTTCAATCCGTCCTTTGGTGCACCTTTGGACTTCATAATTTTCCATTGAAATATGGATAATTACATTATAAAGTGAAAAACGTGGTATAATTAAGGTGATTTTTATAAAATAACAACTAAAAAACACCACGTTTTAAAAAGGAAGAGTATGATTTTTAAAAGGACAAAGAAGTATTTTATTGATTGCGCTTCATTGAGGCTAGATTCTAAAATTAGAATTATAAATGAGGAACGTAAGTCAAGGGCTTCAACAGAATATTACTGGTATACAGGTCAAGAAAAGAAAGTAAATAAGAAATATAAAAAACTTACGAATAGAGAGATTTCTTCAAGCAATTCGCCGTTAATTAGTCTTATTAGAAGAGGGATGGTAACCTCAAAGAATCCATATCTTTATACTCCTAATACAATAGAAGATGTTTTGAATAATTGCAAGTTGGATGAATATGGCACAAAATTAGGTTTAGTTAGTAATGAAAAAAAGAAATATATAGCGCGTAATATAATGTTTAAATCTTATGATGAAATTTGCTTTGGTGATTATTCCGAACATTGGAAACTCACATCTTTCCTATCATCTATTATTATTTTAGATATTCTTTTTGAATCTTATGATGAAAATCTATGGAGAATAGTTTTAGGATATATGCCACTTAATATTGAATTTGAAAAAATAAGATTAGACGTTGTTGATGTTCAAAAAGTATATGGTATACTTTTTGAAGAGCATTATGAATTATTTATGACAGGGATTTTTCGGGCTACAGAAAAGGTTCTTAATGTTAGTGCCTTATTTTGGAAATTTTATGAAGAATGTGTAAAAAATGAACCAAAAAACATTAATAAAATAGCATTTATTGATGTTTATCTGAACGAATTTTACAATGAAATTTTAAAGAAAAAAATAGATAAATTCATTAATGATGGCAGTTATTACGGTTATAAAGAAAAATATATTCATGAAAATAATACTTATCAAAGTTTAGAATCAATAATTTCAATTCAACAGGAGATGCGTTTGTACCAAGGTGATATGGAATCAGTTGAAATTAGAAAGAAATATGGCAATAAGGTATGGGATGATAATTTGCTAAATGTTCTAAATAAGGATAACATTGATGATGTTTTGGATAAGTATACTGATGAATATTTAGATTATGAAGATATAGATGCCATATACGCGACATACATATTAGAACTGACAGAAAAATTACTTCATTTAATGAGTAGTTTCCAAAGTTTTAGAGAGGAAGATTCTCATTGGCAAGGTAATTATTTAGGTTATGTCAAAAAATACCAATATGGCAATGAGATCTTAAAATATATTCAAACAGGAGATAAAGAGCTCCTGAGACCCTTGATTTATGAAAGCTTACAAAGGGGAAACAATGGATTTGCAAGAGAAAGATATTTTATAAAAAGACATCCAGATAGCTATTTAGCTCGAGAAATAAGAAAAATTTATGAATAATTATGTCCAATATGTTTATAGAAAACAATAAAATTGCCTATTTAACTCTCTAGACAGAAACTAAACATATGTTTTAGGTTACCAATATAATAGTAATTACAGGATTTATTAGTATTAAAAATAATAATTATAATTATAATGTATTAATAAATCAGATAAGTCTTTTAACTGGAAATAAATTGACGGCTAATTTAAGAAGTTGTATAATTCTAAGGAATTTAATCTATTCGAAGATAGATAGTTAGAAAGCTGTATTTCTTTCAATAGAAATAAAATTGAAATAAGACAAAACATGAAGAAACTAAAAGAAATTAAGATATCAAATTATAAGAATATAGGCCATCAAGTAGTTGGTTTTGACACAATAAGTAATTTTAATATTTTGGTTGGTCAAAATAATATTGGAAAATCTACACTCCTACAAGCTCTTGACATGTTGGTAAACAAAGAAGAGTCACAAGTGGGATTAACAAATCAAACTAAAATACAGTTTACATTTATTCCAACCGAAGACGATATAAGACGAGTATTTTCAGCAAATATATCTGGAGGATATATTGGAGGAAACTATTTTGAATTTGGAAGTCAGTTTATCGGAAAAAAGATAACATTTAATTACTCGCCTATTAATACTATAGGAGAGGAACAGATTCACTTGCTGAAGATTGAGAGTGCTTCAACTGAGCTGATGCAAAAATGTCAAAATGTTGAGCAATTTGTTGATTTAGGAACAAATTATTTATCCAAACTGCAATACCAAAAAATTATAAAATTGTCAGCTGACAGAAATCTTATACCTGAACCTCAGAGTAGTAATAAAATTGTCAAAGAGGATGGGCAAGGTGCAACCAATTTATTAAGACAATATTTGAATGTTGGAAGTCTTCCTAATGAGATAGTTGAGATAGAAATGTTGAATGCCCTTAATCTGATAATGCGACCTGAAAATCAATTTGAAAGAATTATGTGTCAAGAAATCGAGCCAACTGGACGTGATGTGACAACTTGGGAGATAATGCTTTTGAATGAAAATGGTAAGATACCAATATCTAGCTCAGGAAGCGGACTAAGGACGATACTATTAGTATTAATAAAGTTATTGTTAGAGGTCAGAGAAAGGGGGGTGAGAGTAAACGAGAGTAAGCCTGAGGTTGATGGATTTGTATTCGTTTTTGAAGAATTAGAAAACAATTTACACCCGACAATCCAAAGAAATCTTTTTGAATTTTTATATCAATGGTCTATTAAGAATAATACTCATATATTTTTAACAACGCACTCTAATGTTCCCTTGAATATGTTTAGTGGGAAACATAATGTGACGATTACTCATATAAAAAAAGAAACCGACGGAGTTGTAACGAATTCAGCGTTATCGTTTATAGAAAATGAAGATGTGTTAATGAATTTAGGAGTTAGAGCAAGTGATTTACTACAATCTAATGCTGTTATTTGGGTAGAAGGTCCATCGGATAGAATTTATTTGAATAAGTGGATTGAACTTTACTCTAAAGGCGAAATAAAAGAAAATCTACATTATCAGATTTTATTTTACGGCGGTCGATTACTTTCTCATTTAACCGGAAAAATAGGTGAGGAAAAAGAAATGATACAGCTTTTTAGAGCTAATAGACATTCAATTATTGTTATAGATAGTGATAAAACAGATTCTAAACAAAGAATTAATCGTTCAAAAGCTAGAATCAAGAACGAATTTAAAGAAAATAATTCTTTAGTTTGGGTGACGCAAGGGAAAGAGATAGAAAATTATTTATCACAAAGGTTAATAAAAGAAGTATATAGAGTAGATAAACAAATTGGGCAGTATGAAAAAATTGATGATTTTCTAAATGATGCCTCATCAAATAAAAAGTTAGGTACTTTTTATATACGAAATAAAGTAACAGAGTCAATTAAATTGGTGAAATATATGAATGAGTCTGATTTGAAAATTCTAGATTTAGAGGACCGTATAAAACAAATTGTTTATCGCATTAGATTGTGGAATGGTATGGATTAATGCGAGTCTAAATAGGTGTCATGCCAAGTGAATTGCTTTGGTCAAGGAAGAATCAATTTAAATGATTCACATAAAAATTGTTCAATATAACCAGAGTATGTGTATATAATGAAAGGTGTTACTATTGCTTTTGGATGCACGAAGAAGAAATTTATAAAAATAAGATGCAGATATTTTTGTTACCTGCATCTTATTTTGAACTTAATTAAACAATAAAGAATTAGTGAACTTGGTTGAAGTATAGAATGCAAATATAGCGAAAATCTATATAAGGTAAACTTTTGATATTCTGGTTCGATTTTTGCTTATTTTTTATGAAAGTTTACCTTATTTTAATGAAACTGATTGAAATTAGTTGAAATCTTATTTTTTAAAAAGTTATGAAAACGTTGATTTTAAAGTACTTTGAAATTAGATGGAATAAGTGGTGCCCCAACCAGGTCTTAAGAAAGCTCGTAAAGCATCACAATTCTCAAAACGTTAATCAATGCGATTATATCAACGTTTCAAAGCACTCAAGAGTTTACCTCATGGGTGCTTTTTTCGTGTTTTTTTGAAAAGTTCCCTTATTTTCACCTTATTGATTTAGAGAAGCACTTAGCACCTGTTTATATTGATGAAACAGGATTCGATACTTATTTTTATCGAGAATATGGTCGCTCTTTAAAAGGTCAGTTAATAAGAGGTAAAGTATCTGGAAGAAGATATCAGAGGATTTCTTTGGTTGCAGGGCTAACAAATGGTGAGTTAATCAATAGTTTACCTAAATTCGAAGTTGATGAATAGCTTTTAATAAGGAGATGAATACGTTGTCTAAAGTGTATTTGTCTTCTTTTATTTAAATTAAATTTTCAATAAACTGATTAATTTATCTTATGATATAATAAAAATAAGTACATTACATTAATTATCATAGTAAAGGAGTTACTAAATGGAAAATTATAATGAGTTACTGAATCTTAGGAATAAAATAGAAAATACACTGAATTATCAACTGTCACTAAGCAATTTAGAATTATATCACAGCAATCTATTTGCTGTTGTTCTGGAGAAGTCTGAATTTATTAATCATAAGTTTTTTAGTAATGTTATTGATATTAATAAAAAATATACAGATTTAAAGGTTTACAGAGAAAAAAATTCGATTGATTTAACTATCGAGATTATTGATGAGGATAGAAGGACTCATGTTATTTTTATAGAAAATAAAGTTAAGTCTTTACCAGACAAAAGTCAATTAATTCGTTATTCTGAAAAGGATTCTAATGCTAAAGGGATACTTCTTAGTTTAGTTAAACCTGAATTTGAACTACCTGATAGTTGGTTTAGAAGAAGTTATGGTGAGCTAATTGAGTATTATAGTGATTTACTTGATAAAGTAGATGAGACTTTTAGATTATTTTTAATAGATTATGTTGAATATATGAAGAATGTGAAAGAGTTTATTGAAAAGATAAGTTATGGCGAATCATACTTTTTAGAAGAGTGTCATAATAAAGTACTTGAAGGTATGAGATTAAGGTCGGTTATCGAGAAGATTCATTATGCGAATTTAGAGAATAAGATTTCTGATTTAGGATATAAAACATACTCTGGTAGGATAAGAGGAGCTCATCATTTCGGGATTTATCTTCCGATCGAAGATACTACGTCATCATTTGATATTCAGATCCAAGGAAAACAGTATAGACATAAGGTTAATTTTTCTCTTGAAGATAAAGCAAAATTAGGTGATTTAGAAAGAATATGTGATAGTATAAAAGAGAAAACTTGTTTGTATGATTTCAATCTAGAGGACAATCCAATTTTAGAAAAATCATCTTCAAGAAAAAAATGGAAAACATATGGAAAAAAGGATTATTATGATTATGCTCATATAAAAAAACATGTATCTAGTAAAGAGTTGATTGATTATATAAGAACGGATATTAAGAAAATTGAAGCGGATCTGAAAATTGTTAAAGATATTATTTTAGAAAATATTAAATCAACAAACAAATAAAAAATTAAATACTGGTGGAGCAGTTTTGATGAGTATCAATCTTCTAAAGGATTTATATATTAAAGTTGAAAAGTATACTCGCCCTTATCATAATGAAACACCTAGCCTATTATCTTAAGAAAAACAGATTCAGTAAGGAATGCAGAATAATCATTATTAGTTAACCAAAAATTAGGAGAAAATAGATGAAATATGATTTTAATTACTGGCAATTTTCGCCAGAAAATCAATATTTGGATAGGAAATCAGCTAGGAAAAGACCATCGGAATTGTTAAAGCATCTGATTGCCTTTGCTAATGCTGACGGAGGTCAGTTGATTATTGGGATTGAAGATGAAAAGCAGGACAATATTATCACTGGATTTAAGGATGGGAAAGCTTATCCAATTGATGATTTCAAAAAGATAGACCGAGAGATGCGAGATACACCGTTGGACTTATCTTTTGAGGAAATACCTGTGATTAATCATAAGGGAGAAGACGACCTGATTTTGGTTATTTCAGTTGAATTATCATCGAACAGAGTGATTGCCGCTCCAAACGATGAGGTATACCTACGACAGGGAGATGAATCAGTCAAATTGAGTTATGAGCAACGTATACAACTTAGTTATGATAAGGGACAGCGTTTCTTTGAAGATGAGATCATTGAAGATGCTACATTAGATGATATTGATGAACTGTTAGTTCAGGACTTTAAGGAACATTTTGATATTTCAGAACGTTCAACTGAGGAGATACTAAAGGCAAGACGATTTCTTATCAATGGTAAATTGACAAAGGCGGCTATTCTTATCTTTGGTAAGTATCCTTCAGCATTTTTTCCTCAAGCGCGTGTTCGTTTTCAACGGTTTGATGGGGTAGATGTAGGTACAGGAAGTGAATTTAATGTTATTAAGGAAGTAACATTTGATGATGCATTGCCTAAATTAATTGTTAAAGTTAGAGATTTTATTCGAACCCAGCTACGAGAGTTTCAGTATCTAGATAGTGATGGTAGATTTCAGATACTTCCAGAATATCCTGAATTTGCTTGGTTTGAAGGAATTGTAAATGCAGTAACCCACAGGAATTATTCCGTATACGGAGATCATATCAGGGTATTGATGTTTGATAATCGTTTAGAGATTCATAGCCCAGGCAAACTACCGAATATTGTAACTGTTGAGAATATACGACATGAACGTTTTTCTAGAAATCCGCGTATAGCTCGTACCTTAACTGAATTTGGGTGGGTCCGAGAAATGAATGAGGGAGTAAAACGAATCTATTCTGAAATGGAATCTGCTTTTCTCCATGAACCGTGTTACTCTGAACCAGGTAACAAAGTAGTTTTAACATTAGAAAACAGTATTACAAGTAGAACATTGAGAACACGTGATTCTTTGGAAAGTAAACTTAGAGATTATAGTGATTTAAGTGTTGATGAAAAACTATTGATACAGTATATGTACAATACAGCAGAACCTATGACAACTAAAAAAGTAGCAGAGTTCTTAGGTAGGAGTGTTTCTTACTCGTCGAAATTATTGAAAACGTTGAGAGCAAAAGGCATTTTAACATGGTATGGGACAAGTACGAAAGATCGCAGTCAATACTATAAATTAGAAATGAAATAAAAACGAAGAAAAACGAAGAAAAACGAAGAAAACATAGTTATTAATTAGTGAATTTATAAAGTAATCTTACTTTTAAATTCATGAAATTCATGCGCTTTATAGATTTGAAATTCATTTGTTTGTATGGGAATGTGATTTGTATTATACATCATTTCACAATAAGTAATGAAACGAAGAAAAACGAAGAAAAACGAAGAAAAATAAATCGATGTTTCTCAATTATATAAGCTCCGAAAACTGAAAATTGATAACCTCTTGATTTTTAAAAGGGTTATATATGTAAAGATTGAGAATTTATTTCTTAAAATTACTTGATTTTAGTGATAATTTACCATAAATATCATGATGTAGAAAAAACCAGGTCTTAAGAAAGCTCGTAAAGCATCACAATTTAGTAAACGTTAATTCGAGAGAATTACAATACATACAAAGAGCACCTTTCGGGGTGTTCTTTTTTATCGACACTTTGTAGATTTATAATTGGGAATCTCGTTGAATGGTATCAGGTAAATGAAAAGATTCGGCGATCATATCCTATTTCTTCGTACTTTAGTCTAATACCTATAATGTAAAAAACTCTAGCTATCAGGTAGTTGATAGTTAGAGTTTTTTTCTATTCATATGATTTAATGAGATTAAATAAGGCTTCTACTTCTGATGACAGTGTAGCTGATTTGAGATAAGCGTAATAAACTGTAAATGTTATCTGGTCCTCCGGTATTAGAGGGATTTTTATTAAATCATCATCTTCATCAGAAAGTGCGATATCAGCCAGTAAACTAACGCCAATCCCTTTCTTTAAAAGTTCTTTAATGATGACAATGTCGTCACTCTTGAAGAATATTTCTGCCTTGTTTTGATACTTTTGATTAAGTAGTTCAAAAGCTTTCAGGTGAACAAAGTGTTCGTCTAAGAGTATAAAGGATTGATCTACTAATTCTTCAAAAGCGAGGGAAGGAGCAGAGGCAAGAGGATGGTTCTTAGATAAAACGACATACAGTTCTTTATGAAAGAGTTCATGTGTCTCTATTGAAGGATGATTGAGTGGTTCAATCAAGCCGAGTAGGCTTGCATCAAGGTCTCCCTTGATGAGAAGGTTTAATAACTCTACGGATCCACCACGAATAGGGCGCACCTTTTTTAAAAAATCGAATTTATCTTTTTCGTTTAAGGCGGCAAAGAGATACTGAATGATAATAGGAGGGAATCCTACAGTAGAGCAATGCGCCAAAGAGCGATTAATTTCTTTGCGAGTAGAAATGACCTCAGGTAAAATCAGTTCTGTATGCTTCAGAAGGATTTGTCCTTGATTAGTTAGTTTAAAGGAGCGATGTGAGGGATCATGGTGAATCAATTTACAATTAAAAGATTCCTCTAAGCGCTTGATGGCATAAGAAATAGATGGTTGGCTGACTTTATGTTGTTTTGCTACTTCCGTATAGGATTGAAGCTGGCAGAGGTCATAAAAATATTGTAGATCTTTTAAATTCATATGGGCTCACTTTCATTAGTTGGAGAAGGAAAATAAGTGGAAATCACCAGATAAATACTTTTTATCCGTATCCTACAATTTGACTATACGAGTATTCACCGGTTAAAATGTAAGTGAGTCAGGGATATCAAAGGTTATCTAAGATACTTTCAAAAATGACCAACATCTTTTCTCGTTTATCAATAGGGAGTTGTTTAACCTTCATGTTGATTCTTTTGAGTGAAAGATTGTCGGTCTTATCAGAGGTTGATTCAAGGCTATCAAAATTGAAAAATTCCTCTGGGGTCATCTCTAAGGCGACAATCACTTTTTCAAGACTGTGAATGGTCAGATTCACATTTTGGTTTTCAAGTTGATTGATATACTTAAGCCCAAGTCCTGCTTGTTCCGAAAGTTCTTCCTGGCTCATTTTTTTCTGTGTTCGAAAATATTTCACTTTTTGGGAAATATATTGTTGTAAATAGTTTTTATTCGTCATATAAATAGAATACAAGTTTTGCATGACAAAAAAACATCTTAAAAAATACAAAGTATCGCATAACAAACTTATATGATATTTATTTTAATTCGGATTGCCAATTTGTATGATTAGTTTCTTTTGCTCGAAACTTTTAGTAAAGAGTGATCATTGAGAGTTTTATGAGTCCGGAACTTTATAAAATATAACAACTTAAAGTGTCATTAATAATGGTGTTTTAAGTATAAAAGAGCTTATTAGAAAATTGTTCTCGTAGACTCATTATAACATATGCGTACACGATTGTATTTTTTAAACAACAAAGTTTTCCGAACGATTCGTTTTAAGTGGTATAATAGAAGTAAAAAGGAGGTTGCACTATGATTGCACATGATATTTTAAACAATCCTTTCCTCAATAAAGGAACTGCATTTACCTTAGAGGAGCGGAAGGAACTAGGTCTTATTGGTTTACTGCCACCTTATGTTCAAACCATTGAAGAACAAGCGGCGCAAACTTATGCACAGATGCAAACAAAAGCCA
The DNA here is from genome assembly GCA_963533485.1 of uncultured Streptococcus sp. Lineage (GTDB taxonomy): Bacteria > Bacillota > Bacilli > Lactobacillales > Streptococcaceae > Streptococcus. Next base: position 12,607 of record CAUSPE010000014.1, on the reverse strand, counting down.
ATGATTTGGAAAAGCGTTTGTTCCTAATGGAAGTTTTTAATACTAACCGTACTCTCTTCTATTACTTGTTTGCTCAACACTTGGAAGAGTTTAATCCAATTGTATACGATCCAACCATTGCAGATACCATTGAAGGCTATAGTGACCTCTTTGTAGATCCCCAATATGCGGGATATCTTGATATCAATCATCCTGAAAATATTGAAGCCACTTTGAAAAATGCTGCTGGGGATCGCGAGATTCGTCTCATTGTTGTAACAGATGCAGAAGGAATCCTTGGAATCGGTGACTGGGGAACAAATGGTGTCGATATTTCTGTTGGGAAATTGATGGTCTACACGGGTGCTGCTGGAATCGATCCTTCTATGGTTCTTCCTTTAGTCATTGATGCAGGGACTAACCGTGAAGAACTTCGTAACAATCCTAATTACTTAGGGAATCGTCACGAACGGGTTCGCGGAGATCGTTACTACGACTTTATTGACCAATTTGTTCAAACAGCCGAACGTCTCTTTCCTAAACTCTACCTTCACTGGGAAGACTTCGGCCGCTTGAATGCTGCCAATATTCTTGAAAAATACCGGAAACAAATTCCAACTTTTAATGATGATATTCAAGGTACAGGAATCGTTACCTTGGGTGGTATCTTTGGTTCACTGGATATTAGTGGTGAAAAATTAACAGATCAAGTTTATCTCTGCTATGGTGGTGGTACTGCGGGTGCAGGAATTGCCTCTCGTGTTCTTCGTGAAATGGTGAGTGAAGGTCTTTCTGAAGAAGAAGCCTATAAACGTTTCTTTATGGTTGATAAACAAGGTCTTCTCTTTGATGACATGGATGACCTAACTCCTGAACAAAAACCGTTTGCTAAGAAACGTGCTGACTTTAGTAACGCAGACAAGTTGACTGACCTGCCTGAAGTAGTGAAGACTGTGAAGCCAACAATTCTTGTGGGAACTTCAACTCAACCAAATACCTTCACTAAAGAGATTGTAGAAGCTATGTGTGAAAACACAGAACGTCCAATGATCTTCCCTTTGTCAAATCCAACCAAGTTGGCAGAAGCGAGTGCCAAAGATTTGATTGAATGGTCAGATGGAAAAGCTTTTGTCGCAACAGGAATTCCTGCTGATACGGTTTCTTATAAAGGTGTAGACTATGTGATTGGTCAAGCCAATAATGCCTTGATTTACCCGGGTCTTGGTCTAGGTATGCTGGCTTCTGAAGCAAGTCTTTTAACTGATGAAATGATTGGAGCAGCGGCTCATTCATTGAGTGGTATTGTCAATCCAGGACAACCAGGAGCTCCTGTTTTGCCGCCATTCAAATATGTAGCAGATGTTTCTATTAAAGTAGCGGAAGCAGTCGCTAAAAAAGCGCAAGAGCAAGGTCTTGCACGCGCTAAGGAAACAGATATGGCCAAAGCCGTTCGTGATTTGAAGTGGTATCCAGAGTATAAATAATTCATTGCTACTGTCTATCTTTCGCTAGCGACAGATTTGTATGGGCTGTGGACTTAAGTAATATAGAAAGGATACCTATGTCACTCTTTTTAACCTCGATTACGAGTATCATTCCGATTATCGCTATCATTGTTTTGGGGTATATTCTTCAGGTGAAGGGATGGTTTGGAGATGACTTTGGACCTAACCTATCTCGTTTGATCATGAATGTAGCCTTGCCAGCGTCAATCTTTGTGTCGGTGATGAAATACCTAACACTAGATAAACTAATCAGTCTTTCTGGAGGTCTCCTTTATACTTTTGTAGCCTTTATCATGGGATATACCGTAGCTTATATTGCAGTTGTGGTTTTCAAGGTTCGTCCAGGACGGCGAGGAACCATGATTAATACCTTTGTGAATGCAAATACTATTTTTATTGGTTTACCTTTAAACGTTGCTCTTTTTGGGGATCAGGCTCTTCCTTATTTCTTAATTTACTATATCACCAATACGATCTCCACCTGGACATTGGGCGTGTATTTGATGACGAGCGACAGTAAATCGGGTCAAAGCAAGGAGACAAGTAAATTTGACTGGAAGAAATTGCTACCAGCTCCGCTTGTAGGTTTTCTTGTCGCCCTACTATTTTTGATTCTCCGAATCCCTATTCCAGATTTTGCAACGAATACCTTAACCTATGTTGGAAATATCGTCACACCCCTATCTCTGATTTATATTGGTATCGTTCTTGCAAAGGCAGGCTTGAATACCATTGCTTTTGATAAAGATACAATTGTCACCTTGGTTGGACGCTTTATCCTAGCTCCTCTGATCATGCTTCTTGTATTGAAGTTCTTTGCACCAAATATGGCGACAGTAGAATTTAAGACCTTTATGATTCAGTCTGCTACACCAGCTCTGGCTGTTCTTCCGATCCTTGCTAATCAGGGAAAAGGAGATGTGGAATTCTCTACGAATGTGGTGACTCTAAGTACGGTCCTATTTATCGTTGTTATTCCAATATTACAAACTTTATTAGGATAAGAAGGAAGAGGGGAGGATTGAAAGTTATGCGTTAAGAAATTTCACTATTTTAGATCCATCTATTCCTATTTCTTGAAATAAAAATCGGAAGAAACTCTTCGGACGTTTCCTATCAAGCGCTTTTGAGCTGTCCTAAAAGCCAGACTTTTCAAACCAGATCTTAAGAAAGCTCGTAAAGCATCACAATTTAGTAAACGTTCATTCGAACGAATTACGATACTTACAAAGAGCATCTTTCGGGGTGTTCTTTTTGTACTTTCATACTTAAATTGGTGCAATTGACACAGTTGTTGCGACTTTAGTCGCTTACAAATGTGGCTGCAATCTGACAAAGTCAGTTGCCTCAAAACCTTAATCGATACGAAACTATCAACGTTTGCAAGCACTCACAGGTTTGCCCTATGGGTGCTTTTTTCGTGTTTTTTGAAATAGCTCTTCATATCGTTATTAAATCCTTTAAATCATTAGGAATATTAATAAGAACAGACCGATTACGGTTTCCTGAATTTATTTTTAGTGGATTTTTTGCAAAAAATATTTTTCATAGTGTACGTTTAGGTATTGCTTCAAAAGTTGGAAAAATCATTGAAAGTTCTAATTCTGTACTGAACAGCATTAGATCCTTTTTATTTGATTTTAAATAGTTAGAAAATATGATAAAATAAAATGAGAATATTTTTAAAGTGTTACCCGACTTTATTCGAGGGATCATACTATCCCTTCTTATTTGATGAATTCGTGGTATGCTTTCGCTTGTTTTGATGCAGAAAGTTATAGAAGGAGGCTACTCAGTATGTCATTATGGGCCGCGTGGTTTGGAACAGACACAGAAAAGAAAAGGGAACAATATAAAGCATTGTATAACGACTTGAACAGTCAATTAAAAAGCTTTAAGGAAAAATTAAAAGAGATGGAAGGAAAAGTTGATAGCTATAATAACTCTCGACCTTCAATGAGTACAAGTTTTATTCCAGAAGATGTTTTTAGTGATAGCGAAGGTCGAGTGAAAGGAAAAGTTGATACTGTACGAACCAATCAGTCTAGCGATGCAAAAAGCTTATCGAGTGCTGTTGATGCAGCCTATGAACGATACAAATACTATGACCGCTTAGCTGAGGAAGAGCGTAAAGAGCGAGAAGCTGAAGCAAGACGTCAAGCTGAGGAACGTAGAAATAGAAATAAAAGACGGAGGTAAGATTTATGGCGGACTTAAAAATCAAATATAAGGATTTGGAGACAGCTATTAAGCTTTCAAAAGAGATCAATCAAGAATTGACGAACTCTTATCAAACGGTTACCCGATTAAAAACTTATCTCCAATCTGCCAAGTGGTCAGGAAAAACTAAGGTAGCTTTTGAATCCTATTTAGACATTATCCATAAATACCATAAGGATCTAAGGTCTATCATGAACGAACATGAAAAAGCAGTCTCCGGTCTGAAAAAATCAATTGATAATTACAATAACTCATCAGAAGTTGCATCGATAAAGGGGTTGTAAATATGTCACATAAAGAAACGTTTTCTATTCATGAACTCCATTATCTGATCGGTGCCTTTGATGGGGAGTTGATGCCCGGGTTGCCCACGCTAGATGATATTGTCACTGCTTCTGAAATCATATGGACGATAGCTAAAGAGGAACTTGAGAAAAAAGGTTTGGTGAATGAGGATGGTTCACTAACAAAAGCAGGGTTTGTCATAGTTGAGACTCTAAAAGAATATTGCTTGGGTAGATCTTTGGTCATTCTAAATAATTTCTATTTCATGCAATGCCGAGACAGTAATTTTTCTATCCTAATCGTAGATACTGGTCAGGGATATCAACTTGTCAAAATTAGTCCTATGAGTCGCTTATTGCTGCTGCAAGACAAGCTCCCATTGGTGACAAGGATTCCTCTGGAAGATGAGGTTGATTCTCTAACTGAAAGAAAGCAACTAACTCCTGATATCGAAACGGCTTTAGCATCAGATCGAGCACTGATGGTACAGTATTATCCTTTGGAACAAATGTGCGAGACCAGACACGCAGCATTATTAACAGCTTCGTATCTATTCGTTGAAGAAGAGGGCCAACTATTGGGATTTGATGTAAATCAAGAAGAGTTATACCGCTTTAGCCAATACTATTTCCTTGAGAGATTGTATAGCTGGCTTGCCATTCCGTTTAGGGAGGAGGATTTTGAAAATGGTAGTGACTGAAACGACTGTAATGGGTGGTGGTGGTGCTCAAGAAATCACCATGAATCCTGATGAAATGCATACAATCATGCGTTACATCGCCAATATTGAAATTTCATTTCAAAATAACTTAGCTCCAAAATTAAAGAGCCTATCTGAAACGAAATATTATGAGGGTGGAGAAGCCTCAAAAGCAATGGACCACTATGCTGATATGCTTAATAAAGTGAATGAAGTCGGAGACCTATACCGACGTGCCAATAGTGAGATTTTAAGTATGATGGATCAAATGATCGAACAAGATACCAAGCTCAGAGATGATTTTATGAATGGTCTTGCTGCTGATCCCGCTCTCGTACAAAACTTAAAAACTCTGGGAATCATTCCGCGAGGTGACCAATGACCAAAGACGTAGAACTTCATTCATCGACCTGGAAGACGATGAAACAAGCCCTGACAGGCCTCACTGAAAATGCCACAGTCTCTAGCAGTGGCTATGGAAATTACACAAATGCTCAAGCAGGGAGCTATAGTACTGGAACAACTTCGACCGGATTTGCCAAACGGGTGGAGGATCTGGTCAAGATTTCTGAAAAGGTCCAGAAACTCATCAAGGAAAAGGATACGGACGGTGTTGTTTCCTATACTTATCACGATGAAACCAGCACTGCCCAAACTCTGCAAGCCAAACTCTCTACCTTAGAGCGGTATGCTGAGAATGTGAACACCTACATCAATAAGAAAATCGACCGCCCCTTCTATGAGGCTATGGACAAAGTCGGAGCCAAACTTGAAGCCCTTAACATTCAAAAGTATAAAACGACTAACAAGATTGGCTATAAGCGCATCGAGTCTGTGAAAGATCCTTATGGCCATCCTGTCGGTACCAAGGAAGTCACCCCACCTGAGATAGGGATTGACGAGCTCTACAAGGTTGATAGCCCTTATAAGGCGTCACTGAAGAAAAGCTATGAGGAGTATAAGAAGAGTAAGGAATATAAGGATAGCAGGCTGACGGAGACGGAATATGTCCAAGTTATGCACCAAACCCGATCTTTTGAATATGTATCGATTGATGATGAAAAGTCCACTACAGAGATGTGGCGGGATTTGACTCTGACCGCGGCTACAGTTGTCTTGTATGTCTTCTGCCCTCCTGCCGGTGCGGTTCTATCAACGGTCGTATCAGCAGCGGAAATGTATTCCGCCGTTTCTGGCAAGGACTGGGGTACTGGCCGCGAGCTGGATGGGAACGAGAGAGTTATGAGGGGAGCCTTTGCCCTGCTTGACTTGATCCCAGCCGGTAAATACCTAGGTGGTTTGGCCAAGATAGGAAAGACTGCAGGACTCACCGCGGTTAAGACTAGTATCAAAACAGCAGTGAAGGAAGGCTTGGAACAAGGAGTTAGGAACCTAGATAGTTTCAAAGGTATCTTGAAGAATGCTAAGGGCTTGGGGGATAATGTCCTTTCCCAAATTAAAACCTATGGCAAACAGCTTGACAATCTCCGACCAAGTAAGATTCTATCGCATTCGGCAGACGCTCTAAGCGATGGTTTACGCCATGCGGATAATGTTCTAAGTGAAGCAGCTCAAAATTTCCGTCTGAATATTGGGTTAGAACCTCAACTAGCGGATGGTATTCTATCAAGTGGTGGAGGGAAGTTATCTCATTTAGCAGATAATCTCAGTGCTTTCGCAAAGAATCTAGATGGCAGTCTAGATGATGTGATGGAGCTAGGAGGGAAATCTGGCAGTAGGTTTGGTGGTTCGAATACCAAACATTGGTTCGAAGATGCTAGTGAGATCTTGAGAGACGGAAGCCATATGGATGGAAAAGTTCCCAAGCCTAATGTTGTATATGAGGCTGGAGAACATCGCTATCTTTACCGTACTGATGAGGTGGGGCGTATTGATCGGGCGTATGCTGAAGATTTACAACTAAAACTCCATGAAGGTAGATTACGTCATAACTCCAAGACTCTGGATAAAGAAATTGGGGACCATGCAGGGCATATATTCGGAGATTTATTTGGTGGATCACCCGAGTTGGATAACGTTCTTTCACAAGCTAAAGATGTCAATCTAAAAGAATATCGTCGTATCGAACGTAGGTGGGAAGATGCTTTAAAATCCAAACCACCCAAGAAAGTTGAAGTAGACGTTAAAATTAACTACGAGGGTTCTTCAATGAGACCTACTAGCTTTGAAGTCAATTATAAGATTGATGGTATAGAGTATTTTGAAGAAATTCCTAATATAAATAGATAAAGGGAGGATAAAATGACACAATTTGAAGATAAATTTATGGAAGTTCAGGCTAGCATGATTTCATTAGCTATGGAATATGTCCAAAATCAAGCAGAAAAAGTATATATCTATGCGATAGCGGACAGTTTGTATAGTTTTAATCTATTTTATAAGATTAAAGGAAATATTGTACACAAACACTTAGTAAATGATTTTTTACCTACAAAATCACATATTGATACCAGTTTGCAATCTCTCTTGTTGAAAGAAGGTGTCAAGGATGTAAAATCAATGCTTGATGTTTGCCAAGAATACAATCGCGAGCATCCAACTGAAATGTGGTTAATTTATGATGCCAAGAAAAACAGTCTTGATAGTCGCTATAGCTATGAAGGACGTTATGACAAGGATGAAGAATTACTTCCAAGTCTAGAGTTTGAAAAATGGTTTGAGGAAGTAAAAGAAAATCAGCTATAATATTTTTGATATCGGCACTTAATATTCAGTTAAGTGCCTTTTCACAAAGGACTGGGGTACAGGCACAACTTCGACTGGATTTGCCAAACGGGTGGAGGATCTGGTCAAGATTTCTGAGAAGGTCCAGAAACTCATCAAGGAAAAGGATACGGACGGTGTCGTTTCCTATACCTATCACGATGAAACCAGCACTGCCCAAACTCTGCAAGCAAAACTCTCTACCTTAGAGCGGTATGCTGAGAATGTGAACACCTACATCAATAAGAAAATCGACCGCCCCTTCTATGAGGCTATGGACAAAGTCGGAGCCAAACTTGAAGCCCTTAACATTCAAAAGTATAAAACGACTAACAAGATTGGCTATAAGCGCATCGAGTCTGTGAAAGATCCTTATGGCCATCCTGTCGGTACCAAGGAAGTCACCCCACCTGAGATAGGGATTGACGAGCTCTACAAGGTTGATAGCCCTTATAAGGCGTCACTGAAGAAAAGCTATGAGGAGTATAAGAAGAGTAAGGAATATAAGGATAGCAGGCTGACGGAGACGGAATATGTCCAAGTTATGCACCAAACCCGATCTTTTGAATATGTATCGATTGATGATGAAAAGTCCACTACAGAGATGTGGCGGGATTTGACTCTGACCGCGGCTACAGTTGTCTTGTATGTCTTCTGCCCTCCTGCCGGTGCGGTTCTATCAACGGTCGTAGCAGCAGCGGAAATGTACTCTGCCGCTTCTGGTAAGGACTGGGGTACTGGCCGCGAGCTAGACGGGAATGAGAGAGCTACGAGGGGCTTCTTTGCCCTGCTTGACTTGATCCCAGCCGGTAAATACCTCAGTGGCTTGGCCAAGACAGGAAAGACTGCAGGGCTCACCGCTGTTAAGACTAGTATCAAAACAGCGGTGAAGGAAGGCGTCGAACAAGGCGCTAAGAATTTCGATACCTTTAAAGGGCTCTTGAAGAAGACCAAGGGGCTGGGGGATAATATTTACCACTCCTTGCCGACCTATCGAAAACAACTCGCCCGTCACTTAAAAAATACAGTGGATGAAGGTCTCCTAAATCTAAGCAAGGCTGCCCAAGAAGGACTGGAGCGAGCCAAACAGTTTACTTTGGAAGTACCGACTATCCGAACGAGGCAGGTAGCGCCTGTTGGTTTTGCCAATATACAAGGGTTCTCTACAATTGAGAAAACAACCGTGAAATTGGGAGATACAGGTCTAGGAAAGAGTTTGGACAATCTGGCTTCTAAAGCGAAACATGTAGAAAACACCCGACTGGATAGACTCCGTTCAAGAAATGCTTTATACGTAACTAAAGATGAGTGGGTGAAGGCGATGAAAGAGGGGGATGTCGTCTTTAACACGAACATCCACAGCATGGCTGAGGTCCTCAAGCAAAGAGGGATCATATCAGAGGTTGATGACGGCACTATTGAGCTGATCAGTAATATGCGTAAAGGGAACTACGGCGAGATGAGTACGGACGAGATCTATCGTCAGCTGGGTTATGAGCGCATCAGTCTGGACATGACTACAGAAATAGACGGAGCCACCCACTTGGGGATTGATGGAGTCTACCACAATCCTAACGGCCACCCACCTTATATCATCGCAGAAGCTAAGTATGGCAGTGCTCGCTTAAGTTACTTGAAGGATCCGAAAATCAAACAGATGAGTCATCCGTGGGTAGAACGCAGATTGAAAGATGCGGTCGGAGGTAGAAAATATCAAGAAATTAAGAGTGCAATGAAAAATGATAATGTAGGTTATCAGTTAGTGAAGGTTAGGAAGAATGGCGATATTATGATAAATAATCTTGATAAGAAGGCGAATATTATCCGCCCCTAGAAAAGGAGTTAACACATGATAAGAGATAAAATCAAAACTGAGGAATACTTTCAAGAGGCATTTGAATGGTACTCTCAATGTTTACAGGAAGATATAGAAGATTATGAAAAGGAAAAACCTAAAGATCTCATGAGTCATTTTAGGTTCATGGTCATTAATTATGAAGATTTATTAAGAGTTGGCTACTCTCTAGGGAAGGATGTTCAGGAGCTCTTTCCATATTACCAAGGGATCCTCTCCAACTTAAAAGAGGCCGCTTCGGAAGGAGTTCCTTTTGACTTGGCGGTTGATATATTTGCCTTGGGAGTTCTCTATAGTGAACGTAAGGAAGAGTTTTTGGATGATTTGAAGGCTATTTATGAGCAGATGGACCACACAGATGGCTTGATTGAATACTACATGGTCTATCTATTCCATGACAAGATAGTTCCTTTTCATTCGATTTTAGAGTATCAAAATATGATTGAGGACACTTACGAAAGTGTAGCCAAGGCGCAGGGTTTCTGGTACTATAGCCACTCGGATGCTCCATGGTATAACAACCATACCAAAGATACTTATGTAGGCTACTGGAGTTTTGACACCGCCGCAACCTGCAAGATCAAAGGAATTTATGACGAGCGCTTGAAAGACCTAGAGTACTTTCCGTATGACCTCCTAGTCCAAGAAAACTAAGAAAACTGGGTTTCCACCCAGTTTTTATCAAACAGGTAGTCCCCTTTTTCTTTACGTTAACACAGTTATTCTTAACACGGCCACCCACAGCATGGCTGAGGTCCTCAAGCAGGAGACAATAGTGCTGGAACAGTTTCGACCGGGTTTGCCAAACGGGTGGAGGATCTGGTCAAGATTTCTGAGAAAGTCCAGAGCTTACTATCTGAAAAATAAATGGAAGGAATAGACTTCTGCATTGATTAGTATGATTTTTCGTTTCATACGTATTGAGTAGGATGTTGATTTTTTGATACTTTATATCATCAAACTAATTATTGCTAAAATATTATTTTTTTAAATTATTTGATGTAATACTTGCGTTAGCATTTGAATAATGTTAAAATAAGATAAAAAAAGAACATAGGAGTAAGAATATGTCAGACCAAATTCGTGTATCCACAGAAACCCTTCAATCACGTGCGCGTGAATATGGAAAAGCTGCTAATGATATCAGAGTTATCTTGAACAATCTTCAACGCCTACAAGACACTCTTCGTACAGAGTGGGAAGGTGCTGCCTTCCAAGGTTTCGAGAGACAATTCCTTGAATTGAAACCGAAGGTTGTAAATTTTGCGGATTTGATGCAACAAATCAATACACAACTTGATAAGACTGCTGAAGCAATGAAACAAAATGACCAAGCTTTATCTAAGAACTTTGGCATTCAAAATAGTTAAGGATAAAGTTGAGGATTTCTCCTCAACTTTTTTACTACATTTATTTAAGGAGATCATGTGAACAAGAAAGTTTTATTTAGCTTAGGGATAGCACTGTTATTAGTTACAATGATAGTATCCTTCTTTGCAGTTGTAAAACCAACACCTATCAGCCGAACGAACTCAGATTCCTCGGTGCAACAAGCCCCTATTAAAGTGGCTGTTGTTAATGAAGATACAGGTAAGGTATATAATGGACAACCGATTAACATTGCGAATACTTTAGTAAACTCGTTCATAGCTAAAAATAATTACAAAGTAGAAGTTGTTTCTCGGTCAATCGCTGAAAATGGTCTAAAAAATGAGACTTATCAGTTGATGATAATCTTGCCAAGTAAATTTTCAGAAGAAGCTTTAGCGATCGAATCAACTTCACCTGTTCAGGCGAAGTTTCAATATCAAATTCAATCAAGTGATCAACTGACTGTTAAACAGGCTGAACAAGCAGTAGTAGCTTTCAAAGAGCTTTTTAATAAGGACTTGATTAATATTTATTTCACTAGTATTATTGGGAATTTGAAAACAGCACAAGGCCAGGTTGCTGATGTGGTTACAAATGAACATGAGTCACTAACGTCCTTTAATAATAAGTTAGTGGATCCTCTTGCTCAATATAGTCAACAGTTTAATGGTTTAGGTTCATCACCGAATAATCTGTTATCATCGTATTCATCATTTAACAAAACCCTGTTAAATACAAATGATGCCTTTAAATCCATTATTTCTGTTGACAAGACATATGAGGGACCAATAAAAGAAATAGATGAGCAACAAAAAAAATGGGATAATTCCTTGGGAAAAAGAGAAAAGTCTTTGGCCAACTATGATACAGAATTTTCTAAATTATCAGTTAAGGAACAATTAACTCGATTAACTGCTATAAACACTCAAGTTACTGAGAAGTTATCAGAGCCAGCTATTTGGAAAGAAACCACTAATACGGCTTCTTCCTATAATCAAGATATCACAAAACTTCTCGAAAGCTTGAAGAAGAATAATAAGGAAATTGATGATACCTTATCAAATTATGATACAAAGATTAGAGAAGCAGTAGAGTCTTCCTTGGCTAAAAACTCCTCAGCGGTAGATGGAGCAAATAAAACTCTTGGAAGTTATATTCAGTCGTTAAATACTAGTATGCAAAATCAAATGACTAGTAAATGGCCAAGTGTATACTACGATGATGCAGCTATAAATAATCTTTCTTTGTCAGATACTGATAAACAACATTTGAAAAATATAAGTGCTTTTATACAGTGGTATAGTAAGAAGACAGGGAAAGATTTGCCAACTTTGCAAGCTACAACACTTGAAAATGAAGAATTTTCTCAGTTAAAGAATGATATTAAATCTAAGAGCACAACAAAACGTGAGCTAAAATTGACTTCGTTTGAAGGAAAAATTTCAAAATTAACCTTAACAGTACCAAATGGATACTATCTTAAAGAATCAAACTATGGATTTTCTGATCTTGGAGGAGATAGCTATCAGGTATCCATCCCTAGTGAAGCATCTCCAGGTATGACTATTTCATACACACTAGGAATCAAGAATGAAAATGATATCAGTGTCTTGTCGCCTGTCTTTGTTAAGTATCAATTAGATACGACAGAAGATGTAAAAGTTATAAAGGAAGATGCCCCTGATCTAGAAAAAGGGAGAACAGAGAATGATACGCCTGTTAGTCCAGCTACTTCTGTAACTTCAAGCTCCTCTACGTCTGATGGGAAGAAACCAACAGAAATTGTTACAGTCACCAAGACCATCACGATTACAAAGATAAATCAAACAGAAAAGAAAGTTTTGAATCGTCATTATGAGATGCAAGACATTATTTCTAACTGGAAGTACAATCCTACCAAGCTAACTCAAGCAGTTTATAAAGATGTTGAGGCGTATCTACAGTTATCAGGACTAGTTACTGCGTATT
>CAUSPE010000013.1:0-48050 GCA_963533485.1 uncultured Streptococcus sp. | reverse complement strand
CAAGCATGGTCATCCAGATATCTCCTACAAAGAGTGAGAAGATAGAAATACATGTGAAGATGAAGACAAGACCAACTACCATTGAGTTGTTTGATGCCTTAACAGAGTCAATCAACATTTTACCCATACCTGGGAAAGCGAAGACTGTTTCTGTCAATGTTGCACCACCAATAACCCCGATTACGGCACCAGGAATACCTGAAACCAGTGGAACCATGGCATTTTTAAAGATGTGTTTATTTGAAATTTCTTTTTCAGACAAACCTTTAGCACGAGCAAAACGTACAAAGTCCTGGGATTGCAAGTCGATCATGTAACGACGAATCCAGATAGCTGTACTTGGCGCACCCAACAAACCTAGAATAACTGCTGGTAAGACATAAGAACGCCAATCTCCAGCCCCCAAGATAGGGAATGAGTCAGGCAGACCAATTGATGATCCAATCAAGCGGACGATATAAACCAAGGCAATCGTTGGAAGGGCAAGCAAGAAGGTAAGGGCACCTGTCGAGAAGCTATCAATCCAAGTATTCTTGTGGCGAGCCATGGCAGATCCAAGTGGAATCGCAATCGCATAAGAAATAATCAAACCGATCAAACCAGCAACCGCTGAGCTTGCAATCATTGATGGGTATTGGTAATTGCTTTCTGTAGCTGTATATGGATCGTCTTTACCATAGTTGGCTACCTCACGCGCGTCTGCTTGACTTGGAGATTTGTAGGTACGAGAGTAAATATCTACAGATGAAGTCTTTTTACCCATAGGGAATTGAACTTCTGATGTCTTAGTTTGTCCCTGACCTTGTGTGATAACTTGAAGCACTGGCGTGTTTGCATAAGTTGGGTAAGAATCTCCCAAGTTAATGTTCACAAAGTTTTGGTGTACAAATGGGAATTGATTGTTGAAATACAAAAGGTATTTGTGTTTTGTACCTGAACCAACCAATGACCAACCGATAGCAGGGTCATTTTCAAAACGAAGATAACGTTGCAAGTTTGGATTTTCAGGGTCTTGAATCTTGTTTGGATGATCAATGTCAATCAAGTTCGAATAAAATTTGAAAACACGTTCGAAAATCGGAATTTCACGCGTAGCATAGAATTGACCACTTTCTGAGAACACACCGAGTGTCCAACCATTTCCTAGTTGGTTGATGTATTTTTCGTAGATTGCCTTATTGGTATCATTGGCATCCACTGTTACAGATGAGTCCATTGTGCTCGCTTTTTCTTGCAACTCTTTGGTATCGTAGTACTCGATATAGCCCATCCGCTCATAAACGGTATTTTCATAATTATCCCGCTTGTCTGGAGTCGTTGCAATCTTGTTATAGTTGGTATCCTGCTTGAAAATCAATTTCCGAGGAACCATCGTATAGATAATCGTGTAGGTCAAGGTTGTCACCAAGAAGATAGACACCAATGAACGTAATACACGCATAAAAATATATTTCTTCATATCGTTTCCTTTTAAAATCCCAAAAGAACCTTCTCCTCATGGAGAGAAAGTTCTCTTGAGAGTTATTTATTTAACGTGATTAGCCAATTCTTTTTGAACTTTTTCGTTTGATTCTTTTTTCTCTTTGAGCCATTTTTCACGAGCCTGTTCATAATCAGCTTTTGTTACAACCTTATCTTGTAACTGAATATACTTGAAGTATACGTCTGATCCCTTATCTCCAGATTGACTGTATGATGCAGAGAATGGCACAACACGAGAAATGATTGGTGCAGCTCCGCTAGCAGACATAGCAGGAATAAAGAGAGAGCTATCTGTCAACCAAGCTTGGGCAGCCGCATATTTTTCATAACGAACATTCAAGTCGTTGGTTTCTTTAGCTGCTTCATCAACTAGCTTATCGTATTCTTTCAAACCAACTTGAGCCGCTGCAGCATTATCTGCACCTTCATAACCCATGTATGTTTTTGTTTGTTCAGCATTTGTTGTTTTCAAGATATCAAGGTAAGTTGATGGATCTTCATAGTCAGGGTTCCATCCAACAGCACCTGAAAGGTCCCAATCTTCTGCTGCTGCGCTAGCTGCGTAGTAAGTAATATTCTGTAGTTCATCTGCAGTGATTTGTTGGATATCGATAACTACATTATCTTCGCCAAGTACTGTTTCAACGGATTGTTTGAAAGATTGAATACGTGCGATATAGTTTTTAGATGATTGATCTACTGGAATATCCAAGTGGATAGGGAATTTCACACCTTCTGCTTCCAATGCAGTTTTGGCTTTGGCAAATTCAGCTTTGGCTTTATCGGCGTTGAAGAGTCCATCTTGACCATCCGCAAAGTTTACATTCTTCCACTCATCACCGTAAGCAGCCATCTTTTCAGTTACCAAGTCACCGAAAGTTTTTTCGCCTGCAGAGACAAAGTCTGGTTTCACAAAGAGGTTACGAACTGCAAGAGGAGCACCTTGCTTACCGTTAATTTGTGCTGAGTAAGAAGTACGGTCAAAGGCAAAGTTCAAAGCCTGACGGAAGTCCTTGTTAAGAAGGGCTTTCTTGGTAGAAGTCTTCTCTTCATCAGTTGTCTTAGAAGTGTATTTGTAACCTTGACGATCAATATTCACACCCAAACCAGCGATACCAGGTCCTGATGGGGTGTAGTAAATGTTGTCTTTATAAGTCTCTTCTACTTTAGAGTAGTTTGAACTTGTTGGGTAAAGACGAGCATAGCTATAAGCTCCACTTGTAAAGTTACGTTCAATTGACTCTTGGTCTGACCCATCATAGAAAGCAAGGGTTACTTTATCGATATGAACATTGTCTTTATCCCAATAGTTTTCATTCTTCACAAATTCGATAGATGACTTAGCAGTCAAACCTCTCAGCAAGAATGGTCCATTGTAAAGCAATGATGTAGGGTCAGTTGCTTTACCAAAGTCAGCCCCTTTTGATTTTTCAAATTCTTCGTTCAATGGCCAGAAGATTGAGTAGGCCAACTTAGAGTTCCAGTATGGCTCTGGTTTATTCAAAGTGTATTCAAGGGTATAATCATCAACTGCTTTTACACCGACTGAAGCAAAATCTTTATTGTTTCCAGCAATATAGTCAGATAGACCTTTAACTGAATCTTCTGCTAGATACTTAGCTGCTGATTTTTTATCTGCTGCGTGTTTCAAACCATTTACAAAGTCTTTGGCAGTTACTTCAGCGTACTCTTCTCCATCAGATGTCATCCATTTGACACCTTTACGAATCTTGTAGGTATAAGTCAAACCATCTTGTGAAACTGACCAGTCTTCTGCAACTGCAGGAGTCAAATTTCCATATTTATCATTCGTGAAGAGACCATCGATACCATTTGAAGTGGCAACCTTAGTACTTTGTTTCCCTGAAATGAGGTAATCCAATGTTTCTGGATCAGCTGTATAAACATAGCCATAATTTTTTGGCGCTGTTGAATCAGATGATTTTGAAGAACCGCAAGCAGCTAGTACTCCTGCTGCTAATAAAGCAACACCTGCTGCAACAAATACTCTACTTTTTTTCATGTTTTTAACTCCTCTTGAAAAATTTAGGCTTATTGGAAATTATAACATATATTTTTTAAAAAGTAAACGAATTTTCAGAATATTTAGGCGCATTTCCTCAAAAAACTTCTATTTGTCAAAATTCTTGCATTCTTTATTTGTATCTGCAAGAAATACTTTCTAGTCCGACCCTCTTCAGAACGGGATTTTTACAAGCTTTTTCTCACTTCTTCGATCATCATCTGTTTTCCTAAATTGGATTTTAGAATAAGAAACTATTGACGGGAAATGATTTTCAAGGTATAATAATAAACGTTGAGGCGGTATAGCCAAGTGGTAAGGCACGGCTCTGCAAAAGCTTGATCGTCGGTTCAAATCCGTCTACCGCCTTTCAGTACCTGAATGAACAGGAATCAACCAAATAAAAAGCCCAAAAAATCGGGCTTTTTTGTTAACCCTAATAGCTAGGGATAACTGTATCTACCATCTAGATTTACAAAAAGCAGTGACTCAAGTCACTGCTTTATTCTGTTTCTTCTTCAGGTTCTAGTTCTGTGATTTGAACTTTTACCTTGGTAACACGTCCATTTTTCACCTTATCATTGGTCAGGACGATTTGCTTGTTTTGACTGACCAGTTCATAACTGATTTTTTCAGTTGTTGGAATCGTACCAACACCCGTCAAATAATAACCGGCGATGGTATCCACATCATCGCTTTCTAGTTCGACACCAAAGTAGTTATTGAAGTCATTAAGATTCATGGTTCCCTGTGCAATATAGGTGTCCTCACCGATTTGATGGACTTCGATTTCTGCTCTATCCGTCTCATCGTCAATCTCTCCAACAATCTCTTCTAGAAGATCTTCCAGAGTTACCAAACCAGCCATACCACCATATTCATCGAGCAAAATGGCCATTTGTCTTTGGGTATTTCGCAATTCTTTTAGCAAGTCATCCACAAAAATAGTTTCAGGAACAAAGAGTGGATCTTGTAAGATCTTCTTCCAGACAATGTTTTCAAAGCCATCTGCATAGGCAGCGTTTAGCAAACGCTTGGTATGAATCAAACCAATCACATTGTCCTTATCCCCATCATAAACAGGGATACGTGAGAAATTTTGCTTTAGAATACTTTGGATAATGGTTTGACTATCATCCTGAATATCCACCATAAAGGCATCTGTCCGAGGAACCATGACTTCTCTCGCCATCAGCTCATCTAGAGAGAAGATCCCTTGTAACATCTCGATTTCGTCTGCATCCAAAGTTTCCTCACTTTTGGTCAACATGTACTCAATTTCATCTCGAGTCATTTTTTCATCCGCATCATCAAAGGTCATTGGCGTTAAACGACTCAAGAGATTGGTTGAAGCAGATAACAACCAGACAAAGGGACTGACAATCTTCCCAAGCCCAATGATAATCGGAACAGAGCGAATGGCTAAGGCATCTTTTAGATTAAGGGCAACCCGTTTAGGATAGAGTTCACCAAAAACAATAGAGATGTAGGTCAAGAATGCCAAAGAGAGGAAACTTGCAATGGCATAAGCTGTTTCTCCATTCCCCATCCAAGAGGCAATTACTTGTCCAAGTGTATCTGCCAATTTTGCCCCTGATAAGATCGTGATCAAGGTGATACCGACTTGAATCGTTGATAAAAAGTGGTTAGGATTTTCAAGTACCTTTAACAAACGAATGTAACGTTTGTCTCCCTCTTCTGCCTTTTGCTCCACTCGGGAACGGTTTAGTGACACCATCGCCATTTCAGTGGCTGAGAAAAAAGCATTTAACAAGGTCAAGATAAATAACAATACAAACTGTAGCAACAAATTCTGACTGCTCGGGTCTTCCATAGTCCTTCTCCTAAAATAGTATCTTGTGTTCCATTATATCATAAAATCCCTCAGGATTCACATTATTTTTCATTTAAAGAACAACTCCCCTGCCTCTAGAAGACAAAGGAGCTGTTTTTATAGTATCTATTACTTCTAATCCGTCACTGTTACTTGACCCGTTTGGTAATCAAGCTGGATTCCCTTTTGAACATTGGGGATTAGGACATTGAATTCCAATTCGCCATCTGAAGACTTGGCTTCGATTTGTGAAGCGGATGGAACTAAGTCCTCATTTGTCGCATAGTGGAGCGTCACCCGATAACGGACCCTCTTATTTTGGTCCAAGGCTTTTCTGACCAAACTCTCATAGTAGTTCTGACCTGTCGAATCTTCAGCCTGCGCTTGGTTCGCCCAAGCTGTCTGGACTGCAATGTTCTTGGGATTGCTAGTAGAGGCATCAAAACCATCCAGACCTCCTATCAAGGCATAGCCCAGCAGGTGTCCTCTATCAACTGCATGTGTATAGGCTCCCTTTAGATTCTTGACCTGATGCCATCCTGGTGGCGTCCAAGAGGTGGATCCATTTCCAGTCTCTTCACGATTCTTATACTGCCGAGTCGCTTTGGATAAGATGGCATTGGCAACAGTTGGAACCGTTTCTTTTCCCACTGTCTTTGTTTTATTATCCGCATAGGGTTTGCTTGAAACCTTGGCATCTAGATTGGTTTTATTGCCATTGACAACAAAGGCCCCTGCTCCATTCCACTCGAGATTACCCTTGATTTGGTTTTTGATTGACTCAGTTAAGACACTTTCAGCAAGCTCCTGACTGGGAGCTTCTGAAGCTTGTTTTTTCTGACTAACCTTGGTTCTAGGGGTATTTGGCGCTGTCTGCATCTGCTTGATATAGTAGCTTCCAGCAGCCAATAGTAAGAATAGAAGTAATCCTATCAGAGCTTGTCTTGTTTTTTTGTCCATTTTTCTCCTTATTTCTTTAGAAAAAGACTGGTCTCCCAGTCTAATTTCCTGTAAATTTGCTAATCAATTCCTGCCACTTTGCTGGAGACAAGATAGCCCATGGATCCTGTCCCTTTCCTAGGATTCCATAGCCTACCATCAAGCCGATTCCTAAAGCCAGAAAGCCTAGCAATAGTACGATAAAAATCAACAGTAAACGACGGAGTACATAGCGTAAGTTTTTATTCTTCTTCATCATTTGCCTCGATTCGCTGAATCTTCGCTCCTAGTTGAGCCAATTTCTCATGGAAACGGTAGTAACCTCTATCAAGGTGGACTAACTTACCGACAACTGTTTCTCCCTGCGCCACCAGACCTGTCAAAATCAAAGCAGCACTAGCGCGAAGATCCGTTGATAGAACTTCTGCCCCCTGTAAAGCCTGTCCCCCAACAATACGAGCTGTGTCACGGATAATCTCTGAGTGCAAGCCCATACGGCGCATTTCTTCCAAGTGTTGGAAGCGATTCTCAAACACCGTTTCCACCATGGTGGATTCCCCTTTTGCGACTGTCATCAGAGCTGTAAATTGTGCCTGCATATCTGTTGGGAATCCTGGATGTGGTAAGGTTTTTACATGAACAGCCTTGAGATTTTCCAGTTGAGAACGAACACGGATGCCTTCTGACTCCTCTGTCACTTCAACGCCCATTTCAAGTAGTTTTGAGATCAAGGGGCGATTATGTTCCCAGACTGCATCTCGAACGAGGACATCGCCACCTGTCATAGCTGCCGCTACCATAAAGGTTCCTGCTTCGATACGGTCCTGTACCACATTATGAGTCGTACCATGGAGTTCCTCGACACCAGTCACTGTGATTGTTTCGGTACCAGCTCCCTTGACCTTGGCTCCCATTTCATTAAGGAGGATAGCGAGGTCAACAATTTCCGGTTCACGCGCAGCATTTTCTATCACTGTCACACCGTTAGCTAGAGTTGCCGCCATCATGAGGTTTTGTGTTGCTCCGACACTAGGGAAGTCCATGTAGATATGAGCGCCATGCAGGCGTTCTGCCTTGGCTTCGATGTAACCAGCTGTCTGGGTAATCTTTGCCCCCATAGCTTCCAAACCTTTGAGGTGGAGGTCGATGGGACGACTCCCGATGGTACAGCCACCTGGCATGGATACCTTGGCATGTCCTACACGAGCAAGGATTGGGCCCAAGACAACGATCGATGCACGCATCTTGCTGACATACTTGTATGGAGCTTCCTCCGTTATATCACCAGTCGCATCAACCTCGACAACATGAGCTTCCTCATCAAAGTCCACCTTGGCATTCAGACCTCGAACCACTTGATTCATGGTGAAAACATCTGACAAGATTGGGACGTTCTGCAAGACTGTCTTACCCTTGCTTGCTAGAATAGTCGCTGCCAACAAGGGCAAGACTGCATTCTTTGCTCCCTCGATGGTCACACTCCCGACCAGACGATTATCTCCGCCTTGAACCACAATTTTTTCCATAGTTGTTTCCTTTACTTTTGATTTTATAATAGTCCTCTAAGTGCTTCTTGCCACAGTTGGTATAAACTGATAAAGAATGAACTCAAGATGTAGCCCATCACAATACTAAAGAAGCCTACCAACAAACGAACCTTTTTTGTGTTAGTAGCGGTCACTTTTAAAACCTTTTCCCATCTCACAAGATCCTTCAAAAGGTAAAAACTCAAATAAATAAAGAGTATATGACTACTTAGAGTGAATAATAATTGAACCATTTGACTATTATACCATCTTATCCGCTTGCGCGCTAGTTTTCGATTTTTCTACGAATTAGGGATTGTTTTTAAGGTAATCAATTGCATCCTGCAAAGTCTTAACGGGAACGATTTTCATCTCTGTTTTGATCGTTTTAGCAGCTTCTAGGGCTGTTTCATAGTTGCTTTTCGCATTGGGATCTGCTTTTTTTGCTTCCTCGGTGACTGGATTGTCAGGAGCAAAAAAGATGTTGGCTCCCTGACGAGAGGCTGCAACTACTTTTTTGTCAATTCCACCGATGTCGCCGACATTTCCATCGCGATCAATGGTTCCCGTTCCCGCAACGACGCGACCATTACGAAGTCCTGGATCTGCTATCTGGGTGTAAATAGCGAGGCTAAACATGAGACCGGCACTTGGCCCGCCGATACCAGCTGTTGAAAAGCGAATTGGAACGTCACTGGTCACTTCCGTACGGTCAATCAAACCAATCCCAATCCCGTTTTTTCCGTTTTCGAGAGTGATAATTTTACCTTCAGCAGACTTGACTTTTCCGTCTTCCTCATAGGTTACCTTGACCGTATCCCCTAATTGTTGAGAGTTGACATAGTCGACCAAGTCTTTTGAACTGTCAAATGTTTTGTCATTAACAGCCGTCACGGTATCTGCAATGTTCAGAATGCCCTTAAAAGTTGAATTGTCCGTCACGGTCAAGACATAGACTCCCAGATACTTGAGTTCGATATCCTTACCAGCCGTCTTCAAACCTTGATATTTGGCCATATTTTGAGAAGTTTGCATGTAGAACTGATTGATCCGCATAAACTCTGCATCCGTAGAGCCACCCGTAGTCTCCTTGGCACTTCTAATATCCGTGAAAGGTGTTAACCAAGCATAGACAAGATGCGATAGGGTTGCATGTCGAATACCGACTGTTACAAACTGGTAAGCTCCTGCTTCTGTGTCTTCTGTTTCATTGACTTTCAAAACGCGACGAATATCTTCCGCTCCACCTGGAACTTCTATGTAGTAAGGTAAAGGTACTACAAATGCTAAAAAAGTCAATACTAGTGCTAGGATGACATATAAGGGCCATCTAGTTTTTTTCTTCATGTTCTAATTCCTCCACAACACTGTTTGGGACATATTGCTGAATCTCCTGACCAAACTTCAGAAGTTCTCTCACGGCCGAAGAGCTAATATAAAGATGCTCTGGGCGGCTA
This sequence comes from uncultured Streptococcus sp., assembly GCA_963533485.1. Taxonomy (GTDB): domain Bacteria; phylum Bacillota; class Bacilli; order Lactobacillales; family Streptococcaceae; genus Streptococcus. The sequence goes on along the minus strand of CAUSPE010000013.1, from coordinate 38,789 downwards.
TATAGGTAAATGGTTTCGATTTCTGGAGCCAGTTGATGATTGTAGTAATCAAAACTAGACTCGTATTGCAAGTCGGTGGTATTTCGCAAGCCACGGACAAGGGTCTTAGCACCCAGTCTTCTTGCAACATCGACGACTAGTTGGTCATGAGAAGCCCGCACCTCTACATTATCTAAATGCGCCACCGCTTTTTCGACTGCCCGTTTGCGATTTTCAACAGGGAGAAAGCCTTGTTTGTGGGGATTGTAGAACACCCCGACATAGAGCTTATCAAAGAGTTTGCTGGCACGTTCAATGATATCCAGATGTCCATTTGTCATCGGATCAAATGAACCTGTAAATAATCCAATTTTATCTGACATAGACCGTCACCTTACTAATCCCATATATTTTTTCCTTCCAGATACCTAAGCAGGCGATTTCTTCTGGTAGTTCTACAGACTTATCGGTTTCACAGACAACCATGATCTCTTCGGAGAAAAGGTTTCTTTCTGCCATTTTTTCGATATCTGCAACGATTTGTTCCTTGGCATAGGGAGGGTCTAAAAAGACCAGATCAAAGGGACCTTTCACTTGCTCCAAGGCCCGTTCAGCCTCCATCTTTAAGAGCTGAAATTTGGAAACTTCCTTGGTCATTTGGATGTTTTCAGCGATGATAGCTTGCGCCTTTCGATCCCGTTCCACTAAGACAGCATGGGACATCCCACGCGAGACTGCCTCAATGGATAAACCACCACTGCCAGCATAGAGATCCAAGACACGACCACCCTCAAAATAGGGACCTATCATGTTAAAGATAGCTCCACGCACCTTATCTGATGTCGGCCTCGTCGTCTTGCCTTCTAGCGTCTTGAGGGGACGCCCTCCGTAGATTCCTGATACGATTTTCATACCGTTTATTATACCAAATTATAGGCAAAAAGAGAAAGAAAACCGAACCTTGCGGTTCGATTCTCTACAAAATATTTTCGTACGTATCGCGAACTTCTTGAGGCCAAACACTGGTCTGAACCTCTCCGATGTGTTTCTTACGAAGAAGGAACATGGCCATCCGAGACTGTCCGATACCTCCACCAATTGTCAGTGGGAAAAGGCCGTTAAGCAGGGCTTTATGCCATTCCAATTCTAGACGATCTTCGTCCCCTGTAAGAGCCACTTGGCGACGAAGGGTATCCTCATCTACCCGAATCCCCATTGATGAAAGTTCAAAGGCACAACCAAGAGATTCGTTCCAAACGAGAATATCGCCATTCAACCCCTTGTAGCCATTTTCAGACTCTGTTGTCCAGTCATCGTAGTCAGGTGCGCGGCCGTCATGAGGTTTGCCATCAGGCAACTCGCCACCGATACCAATCAAGAAGACTGCACCAAACTCTTTACAGATCGCATTTTCACGCTCTTTCGGTGTTAAATCTGGATAGCGTTCCACCAACTCTTCTGTATGGATAAAGGTGATTTGTTTTGGCAAGATGGATTCGATATCGTAGCGGGCTTCGACGGCTAGCTCTGTTAGACGAATAGCCTTGTAAATCTTCTCAACGGTTTCTTTGAGATAGGCGATATTGCGTTGACCATTTGGGATAACCTTCTCCCAGTCCCACTGATCCACATAAACTGAGTGGGTCGCGTCGAGCGAATCTTCGTCTGGACGAAGGGCCTTCATGTGAACAAACAGACCCTCACCTTCACCGAAACCAAAACGAGCCAAGGTGTGACGTTTCCATTTGGCAAGTGAGTGAACGACTTCATAAGTTTCATCTGGAATCTGCAAAACCTTGACAGACACTGGATTTTCGACACCTGACAGGTTGTCCTGCATCCCATCCCCGACCTTGCTCAAGATGGGACCTTGAACTTCAACAACTTCTAACTTATCTTTCAAATACTGGGTAAAAGTGTTTTTGACAAAGGAAATTTCTTCTTGTTGATGAATAAAACTTTTCTTCATAAACAGCTCCTCAAAAATTAGTTAAAAGCATTATACACCTATTTCCAAGAAAAGAAAAGAGTAAATAAGAAAAAGTCAGTGCTCTTTTGAACACTGACTCTGTCATTCATTAATCGTTTCGACCAAAGATTCGTAAGATGCTAAGGAAGAGGTTGATAAAGTCTAGATAGATGCTGAGCGCCATCGAGATGACCCAGCCTGTCGCGACTTGTCCTCGTGACTGCTCATAAACATAGCGAATCTTTTGGTTGTCCCAAGCAATCAAACCTGAGAAAACCAAGACCATGGCAATACTAATCATGTAGTCAAAGAAACTATTGGCTAAAAATAGATTCACAACCATGGCAATGATGAGACCAACAAGCGCCGCCATCAAAGCTCGGCCCATTCCACTCAAATCTTTCTTAGTGAAAATTCCGATTGTCGCCATGACAAAGAAGAGAAGGGCGCTGGATACAAAGGCTGATAAGACGGTCCCAGGTGTATAGAAGGCTACGACAAAGCTAAGGGTAAAACCATTTAAAACAGAATAAACTAAAAATACTGGGAGAGCTGCTGGGCTATTTTTTGCAGCCATGCTACTTGCAACAAAGACAAGAGCAAGTTCTGCAAAAGTTGCAATCATCAACCAGAGACGGCCATGCATTAAAAAGTAGACCAATTGGGACTGAAAGACCGTCAACATCAAAGCTGACACGAGAGCTGATAGACCAATCCCAAGTCCCACAAAGGCATATACCTTAGCGTAAAATTGATTGAGACCTGAACGTTCTTGAATAATTGTTTGATTCATTCTGATTCTCCTTTTTCTATAAATATGTCTTGATTATAACAAAGATTTTATAAATTAGCTGAAATAAAACATCAAAATTCCTGCTGCAACTGCCACGTTGAGACTTTCTGCTCGGCCTTTCATGCCTATATGAACCAGCTGATCAGCACTCTCAGCCATAACAGAACTAATCCCCTGTCCTTCATTTCCCATGACTAAAGCAAAGTTTTCTAAGGGAGAAAGCTCACGATAGTCCTTGGATTCTTTGGATAAGGTCGTTGCTAGAATGGGCAAATTGCTCTTCTTTGCCTCTTCTACAAAGGAAGCAAGAGACATCCGATAGATGGGCAAATGAAAATGACTTCCTTGCATGGATCGCAGGGTCTTGAGACTGTAGATATCCGCTGACTTGTCTGAAACAATAACCCCTGTAAAGCCTGCCGCATCCGCCGTCCGAATCATGGTACCCACATTACCAGGGTCTTGGACATCTTCTAAAAATAGAAACTTGCCCTGATGGAGATCGGGCAGACCCACTTCTTCTTTTTGAATCACTGCAACAATCCCTTGAGGAGTTTGCGTATCTGCCAAATCTAGCAAAATCTCCTCTGAAACCCAGACTGTTTGTGGAAAAGCCGCTAGCTGATCTCGGTAACTTTCTAGGGCAAAAATCTTCTCAATCGTCACTCCTACTTGAACAGCTTCTTCAAACAAGTGCCAGCCTTCAATCAAATAAGCAGACTTCCGATATTTTTTTTGATGTAATTTCTTGGCATTTTTTACCACAGAATTGGCTTTTGAGGTTATAATAGTCATAGAAATATTATAACACAATCAAAGGGGTTTGGTATGCAAAAGGTTAGAATGATTGCCCAAGGCAGGGTGCAGGGTGTTGGTTTTCGTTGGGGTGTGGTTACTCTAGCGCTTGAAATTGGTGGCATCACTGGTCGTGTATGGAATAACGATGATGGAACTGTCGAAATCCTTGCTCAAGCAGATTCCTCTGCCACTATGGCAAAATTTATCCAAGAAATCCGAAAAGGTCCGACACCTTTTTCAAAAGTCACCTATCTAGATGTGAAGATGAGCAACTTTTCATCCTATTCGGACTTCAAAGTCGCAAATTAGGTCTCTAGAACTATTGTATATTTTACAAAAAAACAGTAGAATAGAAAGGTATAATTTTTAAAGAAGGAATGAAAACATTGAAATCTATTAAACGTTTTGCCCTCTCTGCTATGGGAGTGGCTATGCTACTCGTCTTGTCAGGCTGTGTCCAAGTAGACAAAGCAACAGGACAACCCACAGGATTGATTTGGAATACCATCGGAGCACCTATGGCTGAAGCTATCAAGTACTTCGCTACTGATAAAGGTCTAGGCTTTGGTGTGGCTATCATTATCGTAACCATTATCGTGCGCTTAATTATCTTGCCACTTGGTATCTACCAATCATGGAAGGCAACGCTTCACTCTGAGAAGATGAATGCCCTCAAACACATCCTTGAACCACATCAAACACGCCTCAAAGAGGCAACAACTCAGGAAGAAAAACTAGAAGCGCAACAAGCTCTCTGGGATGCTCAGAAAGAACATGGCATCAGTGTGTTCGGTGGAGTAGGATGTTTCCCTATCCTCATTCAAATGCCTTTCTTCTCTGCTATCTACTTTGCAGCCCAATACACTGATGGTGTAGCTAGCTCTACCTTCTTGGGTATCAATCTTGGTTCCCCAAGTCTGCTCCTTGTCGCCTTTGCTGGTATCCTCTACTATCTCCAATCACTCCTTTCACTTCATGGAGTAGAAGATGAGATGCAAAGAGAACAGCTCAAGAAAATGATTTACATGAGCCCACTCATGATTGTCGTCTTCTCCTTCTTCGCACCAGCCAGTGTGACCCTTTACTGGGTTGTCGGTGGTTTCATGATGATTCTCCAACAGTTCATCGTTAACTATGTCGTTCGTCCAAAACTTCGCAAAAAAGTTCGTGAAGAATTTGCCAAAAATCCACCAAAAGCAAGTTCATTTTCAACTGGAGGCGGACGCAAAGATGTCACTCCAAACCAAGCAACTGCGATTATGACTAATAAGAAACATAAAAAACGCAATGCTGGTAAACAACATTCTAGAAAATAAGAAAAAGACTTAGCCTCTCAGCTAAGCCTTTTTGCATCACAAAAGCCCGATGTCTCCATCAGGCTTCTTTTTTATCCATGAACACGTTTCATATAGTCTTGGTAGCTTTCTGTATCCATTAATTCCTTGGCATTCTTGACACGGTCTGCTGTTGGAGGTTTGACCCCTTCAAGCGAATAAGGAATCCCAAGTTCACGCCACTTGAATTCTCCCATCGTATGATAAGGTAGGATTTCAAACTTGTCAACGTTTTTGAGGGTTTTAACGAATTTACCGAGTTCAATCAAATCTTCATCACGGTCTGTCAATCCTGGTACGAGCACGTGGCGAATCCAAACAGGCTTCCCGATATCTGATAGGTACTGGGCACAGGCCAAGATGTTTTTATTGGTTTGGCTTGTGACAATCTTATGCTGTTCTTCGTTGATTTCCTTGATATCCAGGAGAACCAAGTCTGTCACCGCCATGAGTTTATTAAACTTTTCGAGATAACGTGGTTTGTTACGGAATGGAAGGGCACAGGTGTCCAAGGTACAGTGGATTCCTTTTTCCTTGGCCTTGGTAAAGAGGGCAATTAGGAAATCAATCTGTAAGAGAGCTTCTCCTCCACTAACAGTGATTCCTCCCTTGTCTCCCCAGAAACCACGGTAGCGAAGAGCTTCTGTCAAGACATCGTCTACTGTCCGTTCGCGTGATTTATTGGTCTCCATAGCCCATGTATCGGGGTTATGACAGTACTGGCAACGCATGTGACAGCCCTGCAAAAAGACAATAAACCGAATCCCAGGGCCATCTACCGCCCCAAAACTCTCTGTCGAATGCACCATTCCTGTCACTTGTCCATAGTCAATTGTTTCTTCAGACATATCGTCACCTTCCTTGAAACCGTTTTATAGTTTTATTATATCACGAGTAAGGTGAAAAACAAGGTTTTTTTGTCTATTTTTTAGAAAGCAATCTGTTTTTCACTTTCATTTTCAATTTCTTTTACTGATCCGATTCAAAATCAAAACCATACAAGGTTGCGAAATAGTCCTCAGGGCGCTCTGCACGGCGGATTTGGCGAGCTTTTCCTTCTTCGGTATAAAGGATTTCTGCCGAGCGTAATTTTGCATTGTACTGGTAACCCATGGAGAATCCATGTGCACCTGTATCATGAATCACTAGCAAATCACCGATTTCTGTATGAGGTAGCTCGCGATTCACTGCAAATTTATCATTGTTTTCACAGAGTGAACCAACCACATCTACCACCTCAATAGGTCCATCTGGATGGGTCAGATTGGTGATATGGTGGTAGGCTCCATACATGGCTGGGCGCATGAGGTTGACTGCTGATGCATCCACACCCAGATAGGTACGATAGGTTTTTTTCTTATGAGTGACTCTTGTGACGAGAGCTCCGTGAGGGGCTAACATAAAGCGACCTAATTCTGTGAAAATCTTAACCTGACCAAGTTCTGCAGGTGTAAGAACTTCCTCATAAACCTTACGCACCCCTTCACCAATCACAGCGATGTCATTTGACTCCTGGTCTGGACGATAATTGACTCCGATTCCACCCGAAAGGTTAATAAAGTCTAGCGAAATACCCAACTTTTCCTTGATTTCAACGGCTAATTCAAAAAGCTGACGCGCCAACTCTGGGTAGTAGAGATGGGTCACGGTATTGGATGCTAGGAAAGAGTGAATCCCAAATGTCTTGGCTCCTTTTTCCTTCAAGATGGCAAAGGCTTCAAAAAGCTGGTCCTTGGTCATCCCAAACTTGGCTTCTCCAGGATTGTCCATGATATCTGTCCCTAGCTCAAAAACGCCTCCAGGATTGTAACGACAAGAGATGATTTCTGGAATGCCTGCTGCACGCTCTAGATGTTCAATATCTTCAAAAGCATCCAAGTTAATGGTCGCACCCAATTCACGCGCATAGGCGTACTCTTGGTCTGGCGTGTTGTTAGAAGAGAACATAATCTCAGAACCGGGGAAATTCAGTTTGTGGCTCATCAAGAGCTCCACGTAACTAGAACAGTCCACACCACAACCTTCCTCTTGGAGGATTTTCAAGATGGCTGGGGTTGGAGTGGCCTTGACGGCAAAATATTCCTTAAAGCCCTTGTTCCAGGAAAAGGCCTGGTTGACCGCTCTTGCTTTTTCACGAATCCCCTTCTCGTCATACAAGTGGAAGGGAGTCGGGAACTCTGCAACAATTGTTTCTAAATCTTCACGGCTGATAAATGGTGTTTTCATAAGCATCCTTCTATTCTGTTTGCAAAGAAAGGCTGGGACAATCGTTCCAACCTTTAGTTCTATCTCTTATTTGTCTTCGTCAAAGATATTTCCAATCTCAACATCGATGGATTGGTTCTTAACATCAATATTAGTTACTTTCAAGAGTGACTTGTAATCGAACTGCTTTTCACGTTCTTCTTGGGCATTGTCTGCAAAGACTGCGACACCAGCTAGTTCAGAATCGAACTCACGCAAGAGACTAATCATACCGTTGACAGTTCCGCCACCTTTCAGGAAGTCATCCACGATCAAGACACGACTGCCTGCCTTGAGACTGCGTTTTGAAAGGAACATTTTCTCAATGCGGTCACCGCTGGAACCTGAAACATAGTTGACGCTGACCGTTGAACCTTCGGTAATTTTCAAGTCACGGCGCACAATGACAAATGGAACATTGAGGACGTTGGCAACTGCATTTGCGAGCGGAACCCCTTTAGTTGCTACTGTCATAACGGCATCGATTTTTTGGTCCATAAAGCTCTTGGCAATGATGCGCCCAATATTTTTCAAAATGGCAGGCGTACTAAGCAAATCAGACAGGTAGATGTAGCCACCTGGCAAGATACGGTCGCTTTCTGAAAGTTTGTCACGCAAGTCTGCGATCATTTCTTTGGCTTCATGGCTTGAGATTGATGGTGTAAAGATAACGCCACCACCTGCTCCAGTCACAGTCTGAATATGACCGATTTCGATTTCCTCAAAGGCACGCTTGATAATCACGATGTCCTCTGAAATCGATGATTTAGCAGATTCGTACTTTTCTGCAAAGGTGTTGAGACTAGTTAGTTTGTATGGATTATTAATCAAATAGTTGGAAATGACAACCATCCGATCACTTCTTCTTAATTTCATTTTTATTTACCATTCCATTTAATTTTGATATTTTATCCATTATACCACATTCACATAAAAAAACGAACATTATTGCGTAAAAAATGCTCGTTTTTCTTAAATTATTAATCTAAATCTGGTTTATAGAAGGAACGATTGTCCATAGCGAAGATTTTATTGGTCATCTCTCCTTTGTCCACCAAAGCAAGAGCTGTTGACATCATCATCATGCTGGCGTCTAGATTATCAATCATATGAATAATCTCTGCTTCCATAATGCGTGGACGGACTGGACTTCCATACTCCAGCAAGCCATGGTGACTGAGGATGACATGGCGCAGTAGCACCACTTCTTCTCTAGTATCATCGATACCTAGTTCCATGACTGTCTTGGTAATTTCACTATCGATGAGAGCGATATGCCCAAGGAGATTGCCTCGAACTGTGTACTCCGTCTGGTCTGGTCCCGTCAACTCAATAACCTTGGCCAAGTCATGCAACATAATTCCCGCATAGAGGAGGCTCTTGTTGAGCTGAGGATAAATCTCACTAATGGCATCTGCCAAGCGCACCATGGTTGCTGTATGATAGGCTAAACCCGTTTCAAAGGCATGGTGATTGGTCTTAGCAGCCGGATAGGAGTAGAATTCCTTATCATACTTGGTGTAGAGACTGCGAACGATACGCTGCCAGACAGGATTTTCAATCTTGAAAATCATTTGTGACATGTAGTCACGAATCTCCTTGACATCAACCGGAGATTTAACCTTGAAGTCAGCTGGATCATTGGGTTCCCCAGGCTGAGGCAAGCGGAGAGTGATTTGATTGACTTGAGGAGTGTTGTTATAAACTTCTCTGCGCCCCTGCATGTGGACTACTTTCCCTGCGGTAAAGGCCCCAACGTTATGAGGTTGAGCATCCCAGAGTTTCCCTTCAATCTCGCCACTATCGTCTTGGAAGGTAAAGGCTAGGTAGTTTTTCCCAGCACGCGTCTGTCTCAGGTCAGCTGACTTAATCAGGTAAAAACCTTCAAACAGCTCATCTTTTTTCATGTGACTAATCTTCATATTCTTCCTCATCTTCTTGGAAATGGAGTAGATCAAGCGCAGGCTCACCTTCTGATAACTCAATGTGACGGAGCGTCCGCTCAATAGCTGTGGTACGACGGTTTAATAATTCATCAATATTGCCAGAGGCATGTTGAAGATGTTTTTGTGCCTTGACCAAAATACCTCCAAATTTGCCAAACTCGGTCTTGACACTAGCTAGGGTCTTGCTGATATGGTCAGCACTCTTCTGGATATTGAGAGTCTTGAAGCCAACTGATAGGGAATTGAGCAGGGCTGATAGGGTACTTGGTCCTGCAACGATAATCTGCTCCTCCCGTCTCAAATCATCAAAGAAGATCGGATTTCGAACGATTTCTGAATAAAGTCCTTCTGTCGGAACAAACAAGACTCCAAAATTGGTCGTTCGAGGTGGCGCTATATACTTGCTCTTGATATCCTTGGCGAAACGCTTAACACTTGCTAGGAGAGATTTACGACAACGTTCAATCTCGTCCTTGTCACCTGCTTCATAGGCTTCTTCTAGGCGGTAATAATCCGCCAGTGGAAACTTGGAGTCAATCGGTAAATAGACATATTCCTGGTCACCCTGTCCAGGTAACTTGATGGCATACTCCACTCGCTCGCTAGAGTTCTCAACCGTTGCAAATTCTCGTTCGTACTGGGCAGGAGTCATGATGTCTTCGATGATTTGCCCCAGTTGCAATTCGCCCAGAATCCCTCGCGTCTTGGTTCCAGAGAGAACTTTGTTAAGTGCACCGACATCGCGGGCAACTGTCTGCATTTCTCCCAGGCCACGATTGACAGACTCCAGTTGTTTGGAAACTGTCTCGAAGGAAGCCTGCAAGCGTGTCTGTAAGGTCTTTTCCAGTTTTTCCTCGACCGTCTGGCGCATTTGCTCCAAGCGTTGCTCATTTGATTCCTGCAGGGCTTGGAGGCGTTGGTCAGTCTTATCTCTGGTTTGAAGGAGATTCTCGTTCATCTCCTGTCTAACTTGAGTCAGACCTTGGTACAACTCCATTCGCACTTCTTGCAAACGGTTGCTGACAGCCACTTCCAAGTCTTTTTGATCTAGCTGACTGGCTTGTCTGGCTTGTTCAAAGCGATAATCCAGTTGATCTGAAAGATTGTCTGCCTGATCCTCCAAACTCTTGGCTAGGTACTTGTCTTGCTTATCCTGCCTTTGCCAAATCAGAAAGAGTCCAGCTAGGTTAGCAATTAATAATAGTAATAATACAGTCTCCATCCTACCTCCTGTCCTTGCTATGCAGTACGACTACATAGCCATCTGGGCAAGTCACCGAAACTTCCCTATCTATATATTCGTTAGAAGCGTACACTTTTTTAAAGAAAAAATTTTCCTCTGTCAGCTCATACTTGGCACCGAAAATGGTCAGCTGGCTATCCCGAACCGGCATAAAAGCTAAATAATCGTAGTCTGAACGTGGCTCTAGCTGACTGGTCCCTTCTGGACAATAGGCAATCAAGTTTTGCCCATCCTCAATCGCGATTTGGCGCATATAGGGGGCCAACTTGGGATTGCTAGGCAGAAAGACATTGGCCAGCATATGATCAATACGACCACCCAAAGCCCCAAAAATGGTCACTTGGGCTTGAGGATTTTTTTCAAAAATCGTTAAAAGTGCTAGTTCCAGATCCGTATCATCCTTTTCTGGCTGGGCTTGAACAAAGTGCTGGGCACGTGCATGAATCAACTGACGCTCTTCTGCAGTCACCGAATCAAAATCCCCAACTGCTAGAGCCAGAGGCAGATCTTCTTCCAAGACCCAGAGCGAACCGCGATCCACACCAACAAAGCTATCAAAATTCGTCCGATAATGACCGCGATCTCCGCCGGCAAAAACAGCAACCCTAGTCCAATTGTTTTCTGAGAGTTTGCACTCGTTCATTGACATCTCCCTTAAAGACATAAGACCCTGCTACAAAAACGGTAGCACCAGCTTCTTTGGCTTGAGCAATGGTCTGGTCATCAATACCGCCATCGACTTCAATCTCAAAGCTCAAACCTTTTTCATGACGAAGGGCAACCAACTCACGAACCTTGTCCATGGTTTCAGGCAGAAAGGCTTGTCCTCCAAATCCAGGATTCACTGTCATGACCAAGACTTGGTCCACTAGGTGAAGGACATGCTTGATCGCCTCCACAGGTGTCCCAGGATTGATAACCACAGAAGGTTTAACACCGAGAGAGCGAATTTTTTGGAGGGCGCCATGGATATGAGGCGTTGCTTCCACATGGATACTGATGATGTCTGCACCTGCACGCGCAAAATCTTCTACATGATGTTCAGGATTTGCTACCATCAAGTGGCAGTCAAAGACCATCTTGCTATGAGGACGAAGAGCTTCAACCACACCTGCACCAAAGCTGATTTGTGGCACAAAGTGACCATCCATGATATCGATATGGGCGTATTCTGCACCAGTTGCTTCTAGGCGTTTGATTTCACGTTCAAAGTTGGCATAATCTGCTGCCAGAATTGACGGAGCAATCTTGTATTGAGACATAGGTTTCTCCTTATTTTGGAATTTTTTTGCTGACTTTTTTATAGGTTTCTCTGCGATTTTCAATCTCACTGAGGAATTGCAGGTAGTTGTCAAAACGGAAGGTCGCAATAGCGCCTTCTTCTACAGCCGGCTTAACCGCACAGGACGGCTCATGGGTATGGGTACAAGTACGGAACTTGCAGTCTCGACTGACACTAGCAATCTCTGGAAAGGCCTGATTGAGGTCTTCAGCCGTTGACACTTCATAATCCAGCGATGAAAATCCTGGTGTGTCCGCGATTTTACCCCCATTGAGGTTGTAAAAACTAACAGCTCGAGTGGTATGACGACCGCGACCCAGACTGTCTGAGATTTCTCCTGTTTCAAGATTGAGGTCCGGTGCGATTTTATTGAGAAGGGTTGACTTCCCAACACCTGTCTGTCCCATAAAGACCGTCACTTTCCCTGTCAACAGGGTCAGGAGTTCCTCTTTACTGGTCACAAAGTCATAGCCGATGTCACCATAAGTCTGTTGGTAAAAATCCAGTTCTCCTCTATCTTCCAGCAAGTCCATTTTAGAAATATAAACGATAGGATGGATGCCCTTGTGTTCCAGAAGAACCAAGAAGCGATCCAGCAAATTGCTATTAAAGTCAGGTTCCTTGACGGACATGATCACCACAGCTTGGTCAATATTGACAATAGGTGGACGAACCAGACTGTTTTTCCGTTCGTGAATTTTGAGGATATAACCTTCTGAATTTTCCTCTGCAGAAAAATCTACCCAATCCCCAACATAGGGCGTGTGACCTTTTTTACGAAAATTTCCACGCGCGCGTGTCTGATAGACTTGGCCATCACTCTCTACATAGTAGAAGCCCGCCAAGGCTTTAATGATTTGTCCCTGCATCTTAGAGTCCTTGTCCTTTAAGCGCATCTGCCAGACTGGCAAACTCTTCCAAGCTAAGTGCTTCCCCACGCACAGATGGTGACAAGCCTGCCTGATCCAAAGCCTTGGTCAGCTTATCCTTGACTTCCTCAGTCTTTCCAAAATAGCCTGTCAAGTTATTCCACAAGGTCTTGCGACGATGAGTGAAGCTAGCCTTGGAAACCTTAAAGAAGAAGTTCTCATCTTTCACTGCTACAGCAGGCTCTGGACGGCGCACCATTTTTAAAATGGCTGAGTCCACGTTTGGGGCTGGCACAAAGACCGTACGAGGCACGATGAAGGCAACCTTGGCTGTCATATAATACTGGACAGCAATAGACAAACTACCATAAGCCTTGGTATTTGGCTGTGCTGAGATACGGTCCGCCACTTCTTTTTGCATCATGACGACAAACTCACTAAAAGGAATGCCACTCTCGATCAAATGCATGAGAATAGGCGTTGTGATATAGTAAGGCAAGTTGGCTACTACCTTGATTGGTAGGTCAGAATTTTTGAAATTCTGAATATGTTGGGCCAAATCCACTTTGAGAATATCCTCGTTGACTACTGTCACATTATCAAAATCACGCAGGGTATCTGCCAAAATCGGTACCAAACGGTGGTCAATCTCAAATGCCATGACTTGAGCTGCACGCTCAGCCAAAAATTCTGTCAAGGCACCAATCCCTGGCCCGATTTCAATGACATTAACCTGATCATCAATTTCAGCCGTATCCACGATTTTTTGAAGAATATTGGTATCCGTCAGGAAATTTTGCCCGAAGGACTTTTTAAAGGTAAAACCGTGACGCTCCAGCACTGCCTTAGTCACGCTATAATCTGCAATTCTCATTTATTCTCTTTTCTATTTGTTAGCTAAAAACAATCTATAAACCCAAACAATTACCAACACCAAGAGAAACCAAAATTTCAAAGGAATATGGTACTCGTCATCTTTAGATTCGGCACCGGTCTCATCGAGCACTTGCTCATCTTCTTTGCGTGGCGCTTGCTCATTTTCTTGGCCTTGCGCTTGCTCGTCTTCTTGATATTGCTCTTGTTTTTGATTCTCTTCTTGACCTTGTACTTGTTTTTCTTCTTGGTCTTGTTCTTGCTTATCTTTTGGACCTTGCATTTTCTTTAACTCATCTTGGTACGCAACCGAGTCTAGAATATTATCTTCTGGCAATAATTTTGAGGCATAATAATCAGGAAATCCCATAGCAGACCAAATTACGTTCTTTTCTGTTAAAGAAAAATCCAATTCTTGGGGTTGATTTTCCTGAATGGCTCGGATATTTTTTATAAGCTTACGCGAAGCTGTAGTCAATCCATCCATATCGGCAACTTCTAAAATATCAAATCCTAGCATGTCACCTGCTTTGACATTGACAAGAATATAGCGAACAAAATCATCGTATAGTTGCAAGGTCTGAGGAGCGTTCTTTTCTAAAAAGGAGCGATTTTGGGTGGCCTTTTTCTGGAATTTTTCAATAGGAAGTAAGATATTAAATTTTTTCCATAGAATATTAGGCATTCGCACATCTTTTTCATCCCAAAATAATTGCCAAAAATAAGGAATGGTGTAAACTCCCTCCGTTAAAATACGTACATCTTTCCCGTTTTTTAAATAAATATAGCTTCTATTTGCCATATCGTTTCCTTTCACCATTTTTATGAAGGCTTTGCCTTCCGTCAAAGTCACTCCAAACAGGGCCAACTGTTTAGATTGCCTCTTGTTGTCAAAAAATCAATGCATATTGTTCTAATTTTCATTCATTATCTTTTAAGAAAATCATTTATTCTCTTTTCTAATAGGAACGGCGATATATCCAAACAAATTCATTTCCTCTAGAACTCTGATGAATCAGGTCTTTTAAATAGATATTGGGATTCGTCAGTTCTTTTGTTTCTGTATGATAGCTTGTTATTGTCTGCCCACCATGTCGGAGAAGCCACTCTGTATCCAATCTAGGCAAATATCTGTCCTTTTGAAGAAAATCACAAAATTCCTCTACTGTCATGTCCTCAGGAACTTCAAGTTCTACCTTGTGAGGCAGAACATCATCCCCCATACAGATAGACTCTCTATCAACGATTATTTTCATCCCTTGATCAACCTTCAGCTCTTCCTTCTAGTTCCTCACTGAACTGTTGCATTTCTTTAAACGCTTTGTCACTGACATAAACACCCGCTTTATAATACTCAGTCTGGTTAATGGCATAGTCAAAGATTTCAATCATGCCTCCAGCGTTTTCAATCATAGCGCTCCAATTTTCATCGAAAACCATTCGCAAACGTTTCCAATCAGTAAACACTGAAACCGAATTTCGTCCATTTTTTCCTTCTCTAGTCGGAAGATTAAATGTAGCAGATTCTTCTAAAACATGAGCATTACTTTCCTGACTAGGTTCAGGAAATCCTGATGATGCATTTATTGGAAGAAGGAATTTAGCTTTTGGCATTGCCATTGAAAAGAACTTATAATAGAGTTTATAAATTAATTCTTCCTCTTCTGTAGTCGGTCTATCCATCTGTCCCATCAAAAGCATCCATCTCACAATATCAGGGTTCATAACAGGAACTTGTATCTCTGGTAAGCCTGAAAAATCTGGTTTTTGAACTAAAATAGAAGAACTTATACTAACTTCTTTGGTATTAAAGAATGCTCCTAAAGCACCATTCAAGTAAAAGGCTGTCCCAAGAAAATTCTCAATTCCTTTTTTATCTTCCGTATTTTCAATCCGTTTTACCACTTTTAATTGGTTTTCAATTGTTTCCTTATACTGATGATACCAACGAGGGGTAAATAGCATAATCATCGGGTCAGTGCATAGATAGCCTTCGTCACCTCTATCATATGTAGTTGAGAAAAGATAAGGTTCCCCAGTATTTTCTGAATAAACTGCATAAATAGAATCTGCTTCTAGCAACTTGTCCTTGACAATTTCTGCTAGACGCTCTGACTTACGAGTATTTTCTTGATTGCTCTCTTCACTTTTTGGTTTTTGACGGCAATCCCATAAAAAAGCCTGTAAAATTTCGATACTATCATCAAGACTAAGGTTCTGATAGTCCTCATCGCTTACTTTACCTTCTTGAATAGTCACAAAAGTTCGATAGAGAGCATAAGCATAGCTAGATAAACGCTTTTTTTCATCTACACCAGGACTATAGAGCACACTTCCCTTTTTTAACTTAGCTAGAGAGGGAAGCATATCGATCTCTAGATAAACTAACTCCTCATCTCTAAGAGATTCCAAATCTTTGTTTTGGCAAGTAAGTTTTTTTACAACTACAGTTTCAAGAGTATCCATACCTTGATCGGGATTGCAAAACTGAAGACGATCACCAACTGTCAAACTCCCTTCCAAAGTCGCAGCAATCAGTTTCCCTCTTTTCTTTCATTGGAAAGAAACCCAAAACTCCTAGACAAGCATCTCCTTTGGTTTCTTCTGTTGTCTTCTGTGCTTCTGTCTTTTTAAAAAAATCAAAAATTCCCATTGCTTTTCCTCATTAATTTCACCCAAGTGCAGATTTTATCAATTATCTTTTTTTATCAGGCATGGTATTGAGCATAGTTGAAGCATATGCTATTACCTCTATTGTAACACATTCCCTTTGTATTTTTGGGCTATCTGGTTATTGTTATCACTTTTCAGGACTCTCCAAACAGATTTCGATAGCTAAATTTCTTTCCACTATTGAAGTAAGCATAAAATTTATTTTTCTAAATCTTTATAGATTGTCTCTTGAAAAGGTCAGTTGTTCAAGTAAGGAATAGAGTTTTGCTTGCTCCGCTTCTTCATAAGCAAATCTATTTGCTTTTACTTCCCTACATTTCTCGTCATACAAAAACCCGTCATATCCATCTTCGGTAGATAAGGCTGTATAGACTTTGGCCATTTCTTCAGGGCTAATTGAAAATCTTGACTTGATTTTATACAAATTTTTCATAAAAGTGCTGAGGTGATCATAGCGACGCATATCAACTTTGACATTGGTCACACGGATTGCCTGAACCTTGATACCCTTCCAATGTTTCCGCATGTAAAGCGACAGCATCAACAAGGCCAGTTTATTCTGATAATAGGTCTTGGCAGGACTATAATGTTTTTGACCAGCTAAATTTTCAAAATCAAGCTTCATGAAGGGATAAAGCATCAGCCCTTGGGAAGAAATATTAATAATCCGACCACTTTTTGACTTTTCCAACAAGCCCCTCAACAAGATAGACAGCAAGAAAGGGGCAACAACATTGGTCGCAAATTGCGTTTCTAATCCCTCCCTAGTCAGGATTGGCTTTTTGACTGACAAATCAAAATCAGCCGCATTGTTAATTAAAACATCTAAAGTCTCTTCTTTTTGGATATACTGTTCTACCGCTTTCTTGATACTCTCCAAATCAGATAGATCAACCAAGATATAATCTACATGCGGATTTCCCGTTTGTTGACGGATTTTCTCACAGGCCTGCTCAGCAGCTTCTTTCCGTCTACAAAAGAGAGTTACCGACCAGCCCTTTTCAGCTAACTGTTTAGCAGACTGGTAGCCAATACCACTGTTACCACCGGTAATAATTACTTTTTCCATTTTTTACTCCTTTAAACTGAATATTTTATCATAACTTCTTCCACTTCTGCTAAGGTCACCCCAAATAACTCTAATCGCTTGAGGAGTTGCTTGCCATTGGAATAGCCGATGCGGAGCTGTTCGCCTAGATACTCTCGGCGCCTACGACTATCTGCTCCCGCCAAGAAACCTAAGCGAATCAAGTCACTCCGACTAATGTCAAACTCGTTCTCATTTTCAAATTGCTCTGTCACCTGGGCCAGCGCTGTTTTTAGGTCTTCATAGCTGGCGTGTTCGATTCCCAGAGAACGTCCCTTGGACTTGGATTTGGGAACAGCTTCATCTCGCTTGAGAAAGGCATGCTGCACAGTTGGAATGGCCGTCATAATCATGCGCCGAATCCGCTCCCCATTAAAATCTGGATCTGTAAAGACAATGACTCCATGCAATTCATGCAGGCGCTGAATGCGCTCTATATCCTGGTCATTAACGGCAGAACCTCGTGTTTCATAGGTCTCTACATCAAAGTAACGTTTGAGATTGGCCGTATCATCGCGACCTTCAACCACGATGACTTGGGAAATTTTTTCTTTCATGATTGTTTTTCCAATCCAAAAATTCGCTCTGCATTTGCAGTCGTTGCTGCTGCTAATTCCTCGGTCGTCATCCCACGCAAGTCGGCGATAAAGTCCACCACATAGCGTGTGTAGGCTGTTTTATTCTCACGGCCACGTTTAGGAACAGGAGCCAGGTAGGGCGCATCCGTCTCTACCAAAATTTTATCCAAAGGAAGCTCTCTAGCAGCTTCTTGGACATCTGTAGCTTTTTTAAAGGTCACCACTCCTGAGAAAGAAATAGTCATACCAAGCTCGACAAACTTCTCAGCCCACTCGAGAGAGCCTGAAAATGAATGCATAATCCCACCACGAGGACCAACGCCCTCGCTCCTGATAATCTCATAAGTATCTTCCAGCGCATCACGAGTGTGGACCACAAAAGGCAAATCCAAGTCCTTAGACAACTGAATCTGACGACGAAAAACCTGCTC
The DNA here is from genome assembly GCA_963533485.1 of uncultured Streptococcus sp. GTDB lineage: Bacteria > Bacillota > Bacilli > Lactobacillales > Streptococcaceae > Streptococcus. Next base: position 20,690 of record CAUSPE010000013.1, on the reverse strand, counting down.
CTGCACTTCCTTAGGTGCTGTCATCCAGTGATAGTCTAGACCAATCTCACCTAAAGCAACAACCTTGGGATGTTTTAGCTTTTCAAGCAAGTAAGCTTCGACCTCGTCTGTGTAAGTCCCTGCTTCCGTCGGATGCCAGCCAATAGTTGCGTAGAGTTGCTCATACTCATCTGCCAACTCTAGGGCACGTTCAATAGTCGGCTTGTCAAAACCAACAATATTCATCTGTGTCACACCCATCTCAGCAGCCAAGGCGATTTCTTCTGCCTCACGTCCTGCAAATTCTTCTACATTTAAATGTGTGTGCGTATCAAAAATCATCTCTTCTAACCTCATTTTCTTCCATCTATTATACCAAAAATAGCATCCCCCGGCTTGTAAAAATATTCTAATACCGATCATTCTCCCTTGACTGCATTTTTTCAAAGCAGTATAATAACACTTATTGAAATTTTCATCAAAGGAAAAGAAAATGTTTAGAAAATTAAAATATACCTTTATCGGTCGACCACTCAAGTCTCTCACAGACGGCGAAGGGGGATTGTTGGGAAAAATGCAGGCACTTGCAATGTTATCCAGTGATGCCCTGTCTTCTATTGCCTATGGACCTGAACAAGTCATTCTCGTTTTAGTCAGTCTCTCTCCTCTCGCTATTTGGTGGAGCCTCCCTATCGGTATTTTTGTCCTCTTACTCCTCGCTAGTTTGACCATTTCCTATCGTCAAATTATTCACGCCTATCCTCAAGGTGGTGGGGCTTATATGGTCACTCGGGAAAATCTCTCTCCTGAACTAGGCTTGATTGCAGGGGGCAGCCTCCTTGTTGACTATATGCTGACAGTAGCCGTATCCGTTGCGTCTGGAGCTGATGCTATTACAGCAGCCATCCCTGCCCTCCATCCCTACAATCTTCATATCTCTATTTTCCTAGTCTGCCTGCTCATGCTCTTGAATTTAAGAGGATTGAAAGAATCTGCCAGCTCTCTGATGATTCCCGTCTACCTCTTTATCTTCAGTACCGTCTTTCTCTTGCTTTATGGGTTCTTTCAACTATTCACAGGTTCCCTAAACTACCAGGCAACTTCAACCATTGGACAAACTGTTCCGAGCCTTTCCATCGTTCTCCTATTGAGAGCCTTTACCAGTGGCTCTGCCTCTCTGACAGGGGTTGAGGCTATTTCAAATGCGGTACCATTTTTCAAAACTCCGAAAGAAAAGAATGCTGCTCAAACCTTGACCATCATGTCCTTGATTTTAGGTTTTCTTTTTGCAGGCATTACCTTCCTAAACTACTGGATGGGCATCACGCCTCAAAACGGAGAAACCATCCTTTCGCAAATGGCCAAGGGCATTCTTGGGGATTCATTCTTTGGTCATGCTAGCTACTATCTCTTCCAGTTCTCAACAGCCTTGATTCTAGCTGTAGCTGCAAATACTGGCTTTTCAGCCTTCCCTATGTTGGCTTACAATATGGCTAAAAACAAGTACATGCCCCATCTCTTTATGGAAAAGGGGGATCGTCTCGGCTACTCCAACGGTATCCTAACTCTGGCCTTTGGGGCTATGATCCTTCTTCTCATTTTTAACGGGAATACTGAACGCTTGATTCCTCTTTATACTATCGGGGTCTTCGTTCCCTTTGCCCTTTCTCAGACTGGGATGATTCGCCATTGGAAAAAGGAAAAAGGAGCAAACTTCTTAAAACCTGCCTTTGCTAATATCCTTGGGGCTATCATTTGTTATGCTATTGTCCTCATTTTACTCCTCTTCAGACTGGGTGATATCTGGCCATTCTTCCCAATTATCCTAGTTTTAACCTTCCTCTTTTTGTCCATTCACAGCCATTACCAAAAAGTGGCAAAACAACTACGACTCTACGAAGGAATTGAAAAGCGCACTTACGACGGCAATCTTGTCCTTGTCCTAGTAGGAAATGTTACTCGAGTAAGTGTCGGAGCCATTAACTACGCTCAAAGTATCGGTGACGAAGTGTTAGCCATGCACATTTCTACTAAAGAAACGGCAGAAAAAGACCAAGAAATTCTTCAGGAATTTGCCGATTACTTCCCAAATATCACTCTGAAGAATATCAATACCAGCTACCGCGACATCATCACCCCTAGCGTTAAGTATGTCAAACGAATCGCCCAAGAAGCTAAGCAAAAAAACTACACCGTTACAGTTCTTGTCCCGCAGTTTATCCCTAACAAGCCTTGGCAAAATATCCTGCACAATCAAATGAGCCTCAAACTAAAATACGCTCTCAGATGGCACGAAGACGTCGTTGTCGCTAGCTACTCTTATCACTTAAAAGAATAAACAAAAACTCAAAATCAGTAACTTATATCTGGTTTTGAGTTTTTTGTATGTGACCTTTTAAATGAGCCATCTATGAGTTTCAGTTGAAATGGACGATTGCGTGGACAATTCACTATGTAAGATAAAAAGAAAAGCCAGTAGACTCGAGTTCCTACTGACTTCTTTGTTGAATTCGTTTGGATTATGCAGCCAAAACTTTGCGTCCTTTACGACGACGAGCTGCCAATACGCGACGACCGTTTTTAGTTGACATACGGTTACGGAATCCGTGTTTACGCGCACGACGAAGTTTACTTGGTTGATAAGTACGTTTCACGATGAATACCTCCTCATAGATTTTGTATTCGTTTAGCCGGCTATAAAGTGATCAGTTACTAAACATACTTTACTATTCTATCTGATTCTGACCTATTTGTCAATAGCTCTAAGGAAATGTTTCCTGCTTTTCCCTATGAAAGCCTTATCTACGATACTGACTCAAGAAACGTGTCATCTTTTCTTGGATTTGCGCCAATTCGTCCACACGAGGAAGGTAAACAATACGGAAATGGTCTGGTTCCTTCCAGTTAAAACCACGACCATGAACCAAGAGAACCTTTTCCTGCTTCAAGAAATCAAGAACAAACTGTTCATCATCATCAATGCGGTACATATTGCGGTCAATTTTAGGGAAGATATAAAGACCCGCCTTCGGCTTGACCGCAGACAAACCTGGGATATCTTGGATAGCATTGTAAATGAAGTTTCTTTGCTCATAGATCCGTCCACCAGGAAGGAGTAATTCATCCACTGACTGGTGCCCACCTAGTGATGTTTGTACGACTTGCTGGGCCAAAACGTTAGAGCAAAGACGCATATTGGATAGCATATTGAGCCCTTCGATATAGCCCTTGACATGGTGCTTAGGACCAGACAAGACCATCCATCCTACACGAAAACCAGCGATACGGTGAGATTTTGACAGACCATTCATGCTGACACAGAAGACATCTGGTGCCAAGCTCGCCACAGGCGTATGCACATGTCCATCCATGACCATGCGGTCGTAAATTTCATCCGCAAAGATGATCAAATCGTTTTGACGGGCAATCTCAATAATCTCCAACAAGAGTTCCTTAGGATAAAGGGCTCCAGTTGGGTTGTTTGGATTGATAAGGACGATTGCCTTGGTATTGGAAGTGATTTTTGACTTAATATCGTCAATATCTGGGTACCATTCTGCAGCTTCATCACAGATATAGTGAACGGCATTTCCCCCAGCTAGGCTGACCGCGGCTGTCCAAAGAGGATAGTCTGGCATAGGCACCAAGACCTCATCACCATTATCCAAAAGCCCTTGCATGGACATAACAATCAGCTCACTGACACCATTTCCAAGGTAGATATCATCAATGTCTACATTGGGAAATTTCTTCAGTTGGCAATACTGCATGATGGCCTTACGGGCTGAAAAAATCCCTTTGGAGTCAGAATATCCCTCACTATCACGCGCATTCATAATCAAGTCATGAATGACCTCATCTGGCGCTGTAAAGCCAAACTCTGCTGGATTTCCTGTATTCAGACGTAAAATCTTTTCTCCATTTGCTCGCATCCGCATAGCTTCTTCCAAAACAGGACCACGGATATCATAAGCAACATGCTCTAACTTACTAGACTTGTTATATTCTTTCATCTTGTTTCCTCAATTCATCGAGATAGTAACATTATACCACTAGAAAGTGATTGCGACAAGTTTCCTGAAATGAGCAAGCAAAGAAAAAAAATCACAACGACTAGGTTCTCACTGTCTAAACAACTAGAATACAGAAGTATTTTCTCACATACCAAAAGACAGACCTAGAAAGACCAATGCTAAAAAGGAATCATATAAAAGATTAAACATGAGAAAGAGTCCCCACGCGACCAAATAGTCCAAGCGACCACTTCTCTTTGCAATCACAAATAAAATGATGTGGTAGACTAAGTGAAAGAGAAGAAAAGCAACAAATCCTGGATAGAGAACGGGCATGACTCTTTCCAGCTGCCAAAGCACCACTACTTCTCCTACAAGTGACGCAAGGATAATTCCATGATAAAGAAAACTTATTTTTTTAGAAGCTTGAGCAGACCCTTTCATACTTTTTCATCCCCTTTACTGTGTTTCCTACTATCCCGTTTTCTTTTATTTTAACATATCTCCACCAAATCGAATCTCCAATAATATTTATTTAAATATGATTTTTACTTTACTTCTTTAGTGAAAAGGGTTACAATAACAGTAAGAAAATTTCAGGAGGTTTCATTATGGCACAACGTTACCAAAATGTTATGGTCGCAATTGATGGTTCTAAAGAAGCGGACTTGGCTTTCGTCAAAGGTGTTTACACTGCTCTACGCAACGAATCCAAGCTCACCATTGCCCATGTTATTGACACACGCGCTCTTCAAAGCGTGTCTACCTTTGATGCTGAAGTTTACGAAGAACTCCAAGTCGATGCTGAAAGTCTGATGAAGGAGTACGAAAAGCGCGCAAGAGATGCTGGTGTGACCGATATTCACATCGTCATCGAAATGGGAAATCCAAAAACCCTCCTTGCCCGTACTATTCCAGACGCAGAAAATGTTGATCTGATTCTCGTTGGTGCAACAGGGCTCAATGCCTTTGAACGCCTCTTGGTTGGTTCTTCATCTGAGTACATTCTCCGCCATGCAAAAGTCGATTTACTGGTCGTGAGAGAAAGTGAAAAAACATTGTAATCATTAAAAAAAGGAGCCTTGGGCTCCTTTTTGTTTGTCCTGATTGGGTCTCAAAAAGGCTTTAAACAATTGTTTAAAGCCTCTATCTTATTTAGAAAGTAGTCAATCTCAAAAGATTGAATTATTTGTAACTGTATGCCCAGTAGTATACACCGTTTCCATCAACTACTGCTGCTACAGCTCCTTCAGTGACATTCGGATCGAGAAGCAAGTCTCTCAAACCACTGTTTGCCCATTTCTTAACGACAACAGTAGCATCTTCATCACGACGTCCTACAAAGCCTGTGCTATCGTATTGACGTGAGATTTCATTTACTTTCGGAAGTGCTTGATTTTGATAAATGTCTTCAGACCAAGTCAATTCTTTCAATCCTTGAGCTTTACGCTCTTCATTGATTTTAGCGAAAGCTTCTTTCGCTTTTGAAACATAGTCATAGTTTGTATCGTTTGTTGCTTCAACACGGTAAACAAACTTCACATAGCCAAATTCTACATCACTGTATTTCTTGTCTTCGACACCACTCTTGAGATTTGCAATCAAGACATAGTCCTTAGCGTATGGGTTTTCTTTCGTCTTCTCAAAGATTTCTGGATCTTCGATTTCCCACTCAACTTTAGCATCCCAACCGGAGTTATCAAGGAACTTAGGATTCATTTTTTCGATGACATAGTTTTTGAACTCTTCAACATTCTTGAATGGCAATGCTTGACCTGCTTTAGCAGTCGTTACCAAGTTAGTTGAGTAAAGTTTCACGCTTGAGTTCTTGTCGCTGTACATGTACTCGTCATCAGCAGTGTTTTCGTGAAGTTTTGGATCACGAGCTGGATCGTTTGGATCAGTCATCCCTTGAAGTTTCCATTTTCCTCCAAGCCACTTCCAGTATGCTGAGTAACCTGTACGCTCTGAGTTAGATGGTACATAGTAGTAATGTGCACTACCGTCGAAGTAGTAGTTTTTATCATTCTTGAGGACTGCATCACCTGGTTTACCTGGTGGGTAAACTAATTTTGGAGTTTGTCCATTTGGTGCCCAAGCCAAGTGTTCCAATCCTTCAGCTGGTTTTTCAACATAATCAGGGATTTGGTTTTCACTTGGTTCATCAGTCGTTACCAAACCTGGTGTTGTTGGGATAGCTGGAGTTGCTGGTGTTTCTGGTTTTGGTTCTGCTGGCGTTTCTGTTGATGGCTTGAATGGATCAAATTCACTATCAGCTCCATTAATTGGTGGATTTTCTGGTAGGTCAACACTTGGAGTTGCTGGTTGTGCTGGTTGTGGCTCAGCTGGTGTTGGAGTCTCTGGTTCTGCTGGCGTTGGAGCAGGAACTTCAGGTTGACTTGGTTGTGCTGGTTCAACCGGAGTTGTTGGTTGTTCTGGTTTTGGTTCAGCAGGTGTTGCCGGTTGTGCTGGTGTTGTATCAGCAGAATCTTTCACCAATACCCACTTACCATTTTGGTAGTAGTAATAATCACCATTGTCCAATACATAGTAATGGTAACCATTTTCGTAACGATAGTGCGGATCGTTTTCCAAGTTGTTAGTAGATGAGTTGTTGTTACTATTGTTTGTTAAAGGTTTCCACTGACCGTTACGATAAATACGGTAGCTACCATCGTTCATACGGTAGTAGTGATTGCCATTCCAGTAAATATAGTTTTCATCGCTAGCAAGGTTGTTGTAATTATTCCAATAGTTATAACCATAGTAGTTGCTACTGTTGCCATAGCCATAGTAGTTATTCCAATTATTGTAACCGTAGTTGTAACTTGGGTAATAGCTACCATATCCATAGTTATAGCTTGGGTAGTAGCTATTGTAGCCATAGTTATAGCTTGGGTAATAACTGTTGTAGCCATAACTTCTTACAGTATAGTTTGATGTGCGGCTACGATTTGCAGTAGTACGGTTAGAAGTACGATTGCTTGAACGACGGCTAGTTCTTGTATAGTAACTATTATTTCCATTCCAATTGTAAGCAGCGTGAGCTTCACTTGGTGCAAAAGTTGGAAGCATTGTTACAGCTGTTAAAACAGAAGCTGTCAAATAGGTATATTTTTTCTTCATTTCAACCTCTTAATTCTTTAATTTTTAAACTTGAAAATTAAAATAATAAAAATTTGGAAAGCAATTGTGCACAATTTTTATGACTAAACCTCAAAGCTAGAGTGAACTCCTCACATCAACTTGTTAACAGGCCTGAAATAAACAAATTGACTTTCTGTCTTTAAAAAGAGCATATTATAGCGGTATGAGGATTTTATATTTATTCGCTTTCTGAATTTATTCTAACACATCAACTTTCAAATATCAAATAATTTGACTTGTCTTTTTTTGATATTTTTTTAAAGAAAAGCTAGATAAATTACTAATATATCTAGCTTTTTAACTATTCTTTGTAAGAAATGTAATTTCCTGTTATTTTATTTTCACTATCTTTTCATTTTTTTCTTTTCTTTTTCTAGTATAAATATACTAATAATAATTAGTGATATATATAAAATTGTTCGGTTTTTCAGCTCAAAAAATCCCCGAATTTTTCATCCAGGGAAAAGAAATTTCTCTTATTTTTTATTTTTTCTTTCTTTATGTCGCTCATAAGCTTTAAACTGACGTTGTAGTTCCTGTCGGATGGCAGGTTCCGGAGCATATTTTTCTTCCCAGTCATCTGGTTTTAAAATCTTGTGTGTAACTGGGTCAAAATGAGCTTTTCCATCAGGGAAGACCTTCCCCATATTCGCTTCATGGACAATATCAAAAATACGTTCTGGGTCTACTCCCATCAATACAAAACTACCGTATGTAAAATACAGTGTGTCAATCAAAGCATCCACTTGACCGACCAAATTTTGCTTAGCAGGTGTCTTTTTCGCCACTTTCTCTGCCGCTTTATCAAGTGCCTCATGCATGCTTGCAAGGGAGTTTTGGAATTCTTCCTCCGAAGAACTTGCTGCACGAACAAACTCCACTAATTCTTCAATTTTAAAGTCTGCGCGGTGGGTTGCACCTTCAGCATCCCATGCCTGTGGCTCTTCTTGAGTTCGTTCATCCATCATGTGGTGGAAGGTTTTAACCTTATTAAAGTGGTAGTCTCGACTGACAAACACTTTTTCTGAAGCCAAAACACCAAAGTGCTCGAGCGCCTTGTGGATACCATCTTGTTGATTACTTGCCGTAATATGCTTAGCAACTTCTTTAACACTGCTACTGCCATTCCCCATAGCAACCGACATACCAACACCCGCCAACATTTCCAGATCGTTGTCTGAATCACCAAAGGCCATGACTTGATTGAGATCAAAACCATATTCTTTCCCGACTCGGCGAATGCCTTCTAATTTGGAATTTCCTTGGTTGATGATATCTGCTGCAAAAGGATTGCTTCGAGTTAATTTCAAGTCGTCAAAATCACTTGCTGCCTTCTCAGATTCTTCTGGCGTCATCAGCATCAAAACTTGATAAATGGGTTGATTAATCAAGTTAAGCAGGTCGTCTTCCTTTTGAGGAACTGCCTTGCTAACCATTCGATTAAAGGAACGGCTAACGGTTCTTGTCAGCACAGTCGGAATAAAACGACTAACCAGTTGGGAAAAGGATCCGAGACCAAATGACATAATTTTCGAACCAACAACGGCGTGCTCGGTTCCAAGAGCGATTTCTTTACGCTCCTTTTTAGCGTAAGCAATCAGTTGACGCAGGCTTGACTTAGCAATCGGACTCGCAAAGAGCACCTTTTCTTTATTAAAAATGTATTGGCCATTGTAGGTCACCGCAAAGTCTAGGTCCAAGTCTTCCATCAATTCCTTGACAAAAAACGGCCCTCGTCCTGTCGCTACTCCAACAAGCACTCCTTGCTCTTTGACAATCTTAATCGCGTCCTTAGTGGATTTCAAAACACTCTTGCGATCGTTGACTAGCGTTCCATCGATATCAAAAAAAACAGCCTTGACTTCCATCCTGTCCCATTCTCCCCTTTTGTGTTACAATGATTATACCACATTTCAGAAAGAGTGAGTAAATCATGCCTAAGAAAATCCTTGTTTTACATACAGGTGGGACTATTTCCATGCAAGCAGACGCCACTGGTGCCGTTGTAACTAGTCAGGACAATCCCATGAACCATGTTTCCAATCCGCTTGAAGGGATTGAGGTTCATGCCCTAGACTTTTTTAATCTGCCAAGCCCTCATATCAAACCCAAGCATATGCTTGCACTCTATCATAAGATTAAAGAGGAAGCTGATAACTACGATGGAGTTGTCATCACACATGGTACAGATACCTTAGAAGAAACAGCCTACTTCCTTGATACCATGAAAATCCCGCCCATCCCCATCGTTCTAACCGGGGCCATGCGTAGTTCAAACGAACTTGGTAGCGACGGTGTTTATAACTATCTGAGCGCTTTACGAGTTGCCAGCGATGATAAAGCAGCCGACAAGGGTGTGCTGGTCGTCATGAACGACGAGATTCATGCAGCCAAGTATGTTACCAAAACTCATACGACCAACGTCAGCACCTTTCAAACCCCAACACATGGACCACTTGGCCTCATCATGAAGCAAGAAATCCTCTACTTTAAAACGGCTGAACCTCGTGTCCGCTTTGATCTTGAGCATATTCAAGGTCTAGTTCCCATCATCTCAGCCTATGCCGGTATGACAGACGAGCTGATCGATATGTTAGACTTGGAACAGCTGGATGGCTTAGTCATTCAGGCTTTTGGAGCAGGCAATGTTCCCAAAGAAACAGCTCAAAAGTTGGAAAATCTCCTCCAGAAAGGAATCCCAGTCGCCCTGGTCTCACGGTGCTTTAATGGCATTGCTGAACCTGTCTACGCCTACCAAGGTGGAGGAGTGCAGTTGCAACGAGCTGGTGTTTTCTTTGTCAAAGAACTCAACGCTCAAAAAGCGCGCCTCAAATTATTAATTGCCCTTAATGCTGGACTAAAAGGACAAGCTTTGAAAGACTATATGGAAGGCTAATCCTCTTCTCTAGAACACAAAATCAGGAAATCTTCACGATTCCCTGATTTTTTCTATTTACGTTTTCGTGTAGAGCGACGTTCTGTCAAACCATGAGGCAAGAGAACTTCACGTTCTTCCAACTCTTCCTTATGCATAATCTTCGTCAACATACGCATGCTGATAGCACCTAAGTCATAAAGAGGTTGGGCAATAGTCGTCAAGTTTGGACGAGTGAATCGTGCAATCTGAGAGTCATCTGTCGTAATGATTTCAAACTCTTCTGGCACAGACACACCGTGGTCAGCCAAACCATTCAACACACCCGCAGCCAATTCATCACCTGTTACAACTGCGGCTGTAGCTTGTGATGAAATCAAGCGTTCTGCCAAGGCATAGCCATCGTCATAGCTGTATTTTGATTCGAAGACCAAGCCCTCGCTATAAGAATGTCCAGCTTTTTTCAAGGCTTCCTTATAACCAATCAAACGAACCTTGCCATTGATATCATCGACGAGTGGTCCACTCACAAAAGCAATTTTCTCATTTTCTTTGAGAAGGTAGCTTACAGCATCAATCGTTGCTTGTTTGTAGTCGATATTGACACTTGGAAGTTGGTGTTCTACATCCACAGTACCAGCAAGAACAACCGGTGTCCGTGAACGAGAAAACTCTGAACGAATCTTTTCAGTCAAGTGATAGCCCATAAAGATAATCCCATCGACTTGTTTTGAAAAAAGAGTGTTGACCACTGAAACTTCCTTTTCATCATCCTCATCACTATTTGCAAGGACAATGTTATACTTGTACATTTCAGCAATGTCGTCAATTCCCTTAGCAAGTGTTGAGAAATAACCATTGGTAATGTTAGGAATCACAACTCCGACTGTCGTTGTTTTCTTACTAGCCAAACCACGTGCTACCGCATTTGGACGATAGTCCAAGCGATCAATCACTTCTAGGACTTTTTTTCGAGTGTTCTCTTTAACATTCTTGTTGCCATTAACGACACGGCTAACTGTTGCCATTGAAACTCCTGCTTCACGGGCGACGTCATAAATCGTTACTGTATCATCTGTGTTCATTCCGTTTCCTTTCTATAATGAAAATTTCGCTTTCACGCATCTACTTACTCCATTTTATCACTTATTGTAAACACTTTCAAGTATTTTTTAGAGAAACTTTGAAAAAATTTCACAGTTTATTCCCATTTTGAAAAAGCGATTACGATTTCTTGATTTTTAAGACATTTTGCTGTATGATAAGGAAAATAAAAGGGGGAGGAAAACATGGCTTTTACAAATACACAGAGACGTTCCGCTAGTTTTGGTGTCGTAACCAGCTTGCCTGACGATGTCATTGACTCTTTATGGTATATTATCGATCATTTCCTGAAAAATGTCTTTGAATTAGAAGAAGAACTTGAGTTTCAACTGCTCAACAATAAGGGGGCCATCACCTTCCATTTTTCTAGTCAGCACCTTCCGACTAGCATTGATTTTGATTTCAATCATCCTTTTGATCCGCTTTACCCGCCTAGGGTCCTTGTTTTAGACTTGGACGGCAGAGAAACCATCCTCCTTCCAGAAGAAAATGACCTATTTTAAAAACTCTAGCTTCTCGGCGCAAACTGCTGAGGAACTAGAGTTTTCTTTTTCTAATAAATGGAGCGACTGACAACTAGACCGTTTGGTTTTGTATACTCTAAGTCAAGATAATCCTGATAAGTCCCTGGCACAATGAAACCTTGGGGACTCAATATATCAGTTCCAGCTTTTCCCACGATAGAGTCTGCTAGCAGAACACAATTGGTACTGAGAACAAAGTAGGTCTTAAACTCGGATGAGCTGAATTTATAGAGGGTCGCATCTGCTTCCTCTTTCAGTTGGTAGGAGTAGGTATGCTTGACCTCTCCCTCTCTTCTTTTCATCAACTGCGAACTTGGTTCCCAAGGAATTAACAGATCTTCTATCTCTGCTAGGCGAGCTTGGATAGCTGTTTTCTGTTGGTCCGTCAAACTCAGACCATAAGCAAACAAGGTCTTCTGACTTTCCCTCTTACAGAGCTCGATGTATTTTTCCCGATTGGCCTTAAACAAAACGCCGTCTCCAACCATGCCGAATAGACGCTCCGAGTGGGGATCATAGGAACCATAGGAAATAACCTTCCCTTGATAACAAATATCCACATGTCCCATGGCGAGGAAGAAAGATGTTTCTGAGGTATGGATAAAAATTTCCAGATCAACCGTCTGGTCATTTTTTCTTTCTGAATGAACTTCCCCTTCTTGACTTTCATGATTTGCCAGCCACTCATTTAGTTTTCGCAAGGTACTAATAGGAATAAGAGCTGTCACAAAGATCGGCAAGGTCATTCGCATTCGTCGTTTCAGCTTGGGATTGTTTTCTATCTTTTCAAAAAAGAAACCGTCCCGGAGGCTACTGGCTCCTAGCATGAGCAAGTAAAACCCAAGCAAGAGCAATTCAAAATTCGCTGCATCGTGAAACGGAGAGATGCTATAAAGCCCGAATCCTATCATCCATACAGCATCGAAGAGATGATGGAGCCGAGGATGAATAGCATTTTTTCGATAGAGAGACCAAGTCACAAGACTAATGATGCCCGTAAACAGCTGGTAGCTCGCAATGATAAAAACCAAGAGATAGAGGGCAAGGTCTTGCAAGATGATAGAGTCAAACACCAGAGCCGCAACCGCCAGCTTGCCCAAGGTTATAAAGATATTTTCCCGACGTTTTTTATCTTGAAACCAGCGAGTCAACAAGTGCCAAACTGCTGACAAGGAAAAGTAGCCCATCAGCAACTGGTACCCCATTCGCGGAATAACTTGTCCAAAACGAATCAAGAGAAGCCCTAAAACAATAGCAAGTAGTCCCTCCCCGATACTCTTCCACTTGCTATAGGTCTCGGAAAGCTTAGGCATTTCCTTGCTCCAACTGGTCAACCAAGTAACGAATTGGTTGTTTTAAGATTGGATGAATAAAATGGGGAGCTATTTCCACTAATGGCTCAAGAACAAAGAGGCGTTCTGCTATATAAGGATGAGGCAAGATGAGCTCGTCTGTGTAAATAATCTGGTCCTCCATAAAGAGTAGGTCCAAATCAATCAAACGAGGCCCCCAATGCACTTCTCTCACCCGCCCCATTTCTGACTCGATGGCTAATAATGTTTCTAACAAGACTGGTGCTGGTAGCCAGGTTTCTACTTCAATCACCTGATTGGCAAAGCTATCCTGCTCCACACCACCCCAAGGCTCTGTCGCCAAAACACTGGACTCTTTGAGAATATGGATACCTCGAGTCCGCAGTTTGTCAATGGCTTTTTCCAAGTTTGCTTGCTTGTCCCCCACATTGCTTCCTAGAGCGATAAAGGCCCGTTGCTTACGACGGCGAATGGTCACCGAGCAGGTATCCAATGGTAAATGCACTGGAGCCCATGGTTTTTTTAGTTCCAACTCAATCTCTTGGACAAGAGGATAGGTCTCAAAGGTACGTTCAACTAGTTTGTAGGCTACCGTTTCAATCAAATCCTCAGTGCTTTCCTGAAACCAAGTCGTCCACTGCTGACACAATTCTCCGTAATGGACAGAAGCTGTTAAATCCAAGTCTGTCGCCGCCTTGGTCATATCATAGGATAAGCTTGCGGAAATAACAAACTTCTGCCCCAATTCTTTCTCACTAGGAAAAAGACCATGATAGGCAAAAATTTCCAAATCTTTAATCTGCAGTTGATCCATAACTAGTCCTTTCTAGAAAAATCCGCCCAAAGCGGATTCTTTTTATACTCAATGAAAATCAAAGTGCAAACTAGGAAGCTAGCCGCAGGCTGCTCAAAACACTGTTTTGAGGTTGCAGATGGAAGCTGACGTGGTTTGAATTTGATTTTCGAAGAGTATTATAGTCCCATTAAACGATAAGCCTGATCTCTTAGGTCCTTATCTGTTTCAAATAGACCACGAGCTACTGTCGTCAAGGTTGCCGTGCCTGGTTTTCTGACACCACGCATGCTCATACACATATGTTCCGCCTCAATGACAACAAAGGCTCCCTTAGCACCTAGATAGTCCATCAAGGCATCGGCCACTTCGATATTCAAACGTTCTTGAATTTGTGGTTTTTTAGAATAAACTTCAACCGTACGGGCTAGCTTAGACAAGCCTGCCACCCGACCATCTGGAATATAGGCAATGTGCGCTCTCCCATAAAAAGGCAAGAAGTGGTGCTCACACATAGTGTGGAAAAAGATATCCTTTTCTACCACCATATTATCATCAATAATCTCAAAGGATTTTGACAAATGTTCCTCCGCTGTTTGACCAAGACCTGAAAAAATCTCTTGGTACATACGAGCTACACGAGCAGGTGTTTCCTGCAAGCCCTCGCGGTTAGCGTCCTCTCCGACAGCCTCGATAATCATTTTTACTGCTGTTTCAATCTTTTGTGTATCCATTCTCGTTCTTCCTCTCCATCAGATAGGCTCTCACTTGGCTCAAGAAATACAAGGAACCTGTGACAATCCTAACTGTTTTTTTCTCTTCTTTTTTATCTGTCAATTTCTGCTCTAGATAATCCTGCCAACTTTGGTAATTGAGATTTCTAGACTTGGCTGTCTCTTTCAGCACGCTTTCATCCGTCGCCCGACTATCGTCAAAATGTGTAAGGGTAAGCTCGGTATCTGGCATGGTCCCCAGCAAGTCCAACATATCCTCCAAAGCCTTGGTTTTGATGCAAGTAAAGAGGATTTCCTTATGATAATCCGCAAAGCGTTCTTGCAAGGTTGCTAATAAAGCCTTGATAGCATGGGGATTATGTGCCCCATCCAAAAGCAGCAAGGGCTTTTTAGACACGACCTCCAAACGCCCTGGCCATCTGGTCTCTTTCAAAGCTTGAGCAATTAAGTCATTACTTGCTAACTCTCGCCCAGTCTCCTGGCAATAAGTGTCTAGGAGGGCAAGCGTCATCCCCGCATTCTCTATCTGATGCAAGCCAAGCAGACCTGTTTGAAAACGACCTTGTCTGACAGAACTGGTATAATCAAAGATTTCGCCTGTCACCACACTCTTTTGGTGACTGACCTGATAATCTTTCCCATATCGTATTCTCGGTGCTTCTTTCCCTTCTGCAATGCGGTCAATAACAGTCAAGGCTTCAGGAGCAATATGACCTGTCACCAAGGGAATACCTTGTTTGACAATACCAGCCTTCTGCTCTGCTATGGCTTCCAAGGTGTCACCAAGTAGGGCCACATGATCCAGTCCAATGGTCGTAATTCCTGTTAAAATTGGCTGACAAACATTGGTACTATCCAAAAGGCCACCCATGCCGACTTCCATGACAGCCACATCTACTTGCTCTGAGGCAAAGTAATCATAAGCTAAAGCTGTGATAATCTCAAACTCGGTTGTTCCCTGCAAATTGTCAGCAGATTCCCCTTCCAGCAAAGACTGATAGTCTGCCATGAGGGCTTCTAGCCTAGCCTCGGGAATGGATTCCCCATTAATGCTAATCTGATCTGTATAATGAATGAGATAGGGCGAGCTGAACACCCCTACTCTCAGGCCTAGCTTTTCCAGCATCTCTTTCAAAAAAGCAATGGTCGAACCTTTACCATTTGTTCCGCCGATATGGATAACCTTGAGTTTGAGATGGGGATTGCCACGTAAAGCTAGGAGTTCTACCATTCGCTCCAAACCAAAATGTGGTTGGTCCGTCCGATAGTGGGCAATCCACTGATTGTTTTGAATTTCGTTCATCTTATTTATATTGTTTTAAATCTAGATTTTCTGCATCATCTGCCAAACGAATGGCTGACGCAATTTCAACTGCCATCCTGTGACTGGCTACATCATGCACGCGCACCACTTCCACACCCTGTCTCGCAGCGATACTGGTTACATGAGCCGAAGCTGTGTCCCGATTGCGGAAACCAAGTTCCGTCTCAGGATTAACTTCAAAGCCATTTTCTTCTAGGATATTGATGACAAATCGCTTGCGCGAAACTCCAAGAAAAATCGGATAGCCTTGCTGGTGTAGTTTATCTAGATCCCGTAGAAGGAGTAGATTTTCCTTTTTGGTCAGACCAAAGCCAATTCCTGGATCCAGCAGAATATTTTCTCTTGCAATTCCAGCTTGGTTCGCTCTCGCTAGAGCACGTTCAAAGAAAGCCTCCATCAAGTTTTCGATTGGCACTTTTTCAAAGTCAGCTAACTCTTCCTCTGTAAAAGCTTGCCCAAAACCAAAATGAGGAAATATGAGCGAACTAGGGTGCTGAGGTCGAGCCATGACTGGATTAAACATGATAACCACTTCCGCTCCAGCTTTAGCAACCACATCCGCCATTCTCTCATCTCCCATGAGACCAGTGATATCATTGACCAGATTGGCACCAGCAGCCAAGGCAGCTTCTGCCACTTGACTTTTCCAAGTATCGATGGAAATGAGAACATCACTTTCCTCACGGATAGCTTTAATCACTGGAACAACACGCTGGATTTCCTCTTCTATCTCAACATAGCTACTGCCCGGCCGAGTCGATTCTCCACCGATATCTAGCATGCTCGCTCCTTCTGCTATCAATTTACGAGCCTGCTGGAGCGCCTGCTCAAGAGCAAAAAACTGCCCACCATCCGAAAAAGAATCTGGGGTTACGTTGATAATTCCGCAAATAGCTGTTTTTTCGTGGTTGACTTTATTGGACATATCGGTCACTCCCTCAAGGTTTTTCACCATATTATCTTTCTATTTTACCATAAAAAGAAAAAGATGGACACGCTAGTATTCATCTTTTCCAAGTAGGTCAATGGCTTAGAATGATAGACCTAGATTTCTACTAATCAATACCAATAAGGCCAACAAACAAAATGCAATACCATTGAGAATCATATGAAGCAAAATGGACATCTCCAAACGCTCAGTCTTATAGGCTGTCCAAGTCAAAACCGTTGACATTCCTCCATAAATAATCACAGAAGGTAAATTGGTTGGCATATGGAGCAAGGCAAAGACGATTGCACCCACAACAAAGCCTAGTTTTTCTTTTCCACGGAAGATCTTTTTTGGAATAATTCCACGACACAAAATTTCTTCACAAATCGGCGCAATCAAGACTAGTAGGAAGAAAGTTGAAATCAAGGAACTATTCTGAACCAAACCATTCAGTATTGATTGGTTACTGGTTGTTGCCTCATTTGTTAGTCGAAGCAGGAGTGAACCCAAGAGATTTGTCGCAAAAATCACCAGATAACTCAGTACCAAGCGAGCCAAGTCTTTTGCCTTAAAAAAGGATAGATTAAAAGTAGCAAGTTGTGTTTTTCGTGCACCAATAATGAATACAATCAAAACGACTATGGATAGGGCACTAACTAAGAGTCCTGACTGTAAAATTGGAAACTGTTTGTTTGCTAAAAACAAAGCAAGTCCTATGGGAAATTGAGATAGAACAAAAGCTACCAAAAGGATGAGCACCCATTTCCCTCTGTTTAAAACCTCTTGCCAAATCGTCTTATCTTTCATGATGTACCTCCTTATAATTAAAAAGGGGAGACTCCCCTTTTCCTATTATACCATTTATAGCGCCATACTGATATAGTTAAGGATAAACAAGGCATCCAAAATCCAAATCATTACGTGCACATCCTTGGCTTGACCTTTGACAACTTTTGTCAAGGTGTATGTCAAGAAACCAACAGCAATCCCTTGTGTGATAGAGTAGCTGAATCCCATAAAGATAGATGTGAAGAAGGCAGGAACCGCTTCAGCCATATCATCCCAAGGGATATTTTTCAAGTTAGAAAGCATCATGATACCGACGATAATCAAAATTGGTGCTGTTGCAGCTGTCGGAACAATCGCTAGAAGTGGGCTAAAGAAGCTAGATAGAGCAAAACAGATCGCAACTACTAAAGCTGTCAAACCAGTACGTCCACCAGCACCGATACCCGCCGCAGACTCAACATAGGTCGTAACGTTTGAAGTACCTGCAATGGCACCTACTGAAGTTGCCACCAAGTCAGAGTAAAGAGCCTTGTCCAATTTAACTGACTCATGGTTTTCCCCACTTGTCGCAACGATACCAACTTTTTCACCAGTACCGATAAGAGTACCGATTGTATCAAAAATATCTGTTAGTGAGAAGGCAAGAATAGCCATCAAAGTTTCTGGTAAACGCGAAGTGTTTGAAATCAAAGATCCTAAACCTTCTGAACCAAGAGCAGCACCAAACAAAGTTCCTAAATCATTAACCGCTGATGAAAGATTATTGCTAGCGAAGTCAATCCCTGATAATTTGACAACACCAACAGCAATGGCAAGGACAGTCGTTGTTAAAATAGAAAGAATGATTCCACCTTTGATGCCTTTAACAACAAAGAAGATCGTAATGGCAAGACCAGCAAGAGCCACCAATACTGCTGGAGTATTGAAGTCTACCAATCCTGGAACAGCTGCTGAGTTTGCAGTAAGTGCAGCTTGAGCCTTGTCTGCTCCTTCACCTGCTACCGTATAAGTACCTGGGTCGATTGAGAATTTCAAGAGACCAGCATTCTTAATCCCAACATAGGCAAGGAAAACACCAATACCAGCGGAAATAGCTGAACGAAGTGTTGTGGGAATAGATTCGATGATCATTTTACGAACATTTGTCAAGGTGATAATCAGTGAAATAATTCCACAAATGAAGACCATACCAAGAGCTTCTTTCCAAGTATAGCCCATCCCAAATACAACTGTAAATGTAAAGAAGGCATTTAGTCCCATACCTGGTGCTTGTGCGTACGGCAAATTAGCATAGAAAGCCATCATCAAAGTACCGACTACAGAACCGATAATCGTTGCCAAGAACACACCTTGAACAGGCATACCTGTTTGTGAAAGCATTTGAGGGTTTACAAAGAGAATATAACTCATTGCAAAGAATGTTGTTAAACCAGCAAGCACCTCTGTACGGACATCTGTCCCGTGCTCTTTTAGTTTAAATAGTTTGTCCATTTTTAATCTCCTTTTGTTTTTTACGAACAATATTAGTATTATATCATTTATCATTCACCTTTTCAATATGTTTGTTTGATTTATTTAATAAATCAAAGCAACTGTAGTTTTTGTTCTTATCTGCTTTTCTTCCTTCTTTTTGATATAATAGTAGACATCTTATCTGGAAACGACTAGGAAGGTTTATATGACTAAAAAAATTATCGCAGTCGATTTGGACGGAACCCTGCTGAATAGTGAAAGCAAGCTCTCCGATTTCACCAAAGAGACGATCAAAAAAATTTCAGAAAAAGGACACCATGTCATCATCACGACAGGTCGTCCGTATCGTATGGCAAAAGACTTCTACCGTGAGCTAGAATTGCATACTCCCATGATTAACTTTAATGGTTCCCTTACCCATCTACCAGGACAGGCTTGGGAGCATGAAAAGTGCTTGACCTTGGACAAAAAATACCTCCTAGACATGGTCAAGCGCACGGAGGACATCCAGGCTGATTTTATTGCAGGAGAATATCGAAAAAAATTCTATATCACGACTCCGAATGAGGAAATTGCAGACCCTAAACTATTTGGCGTAGAGAACTTCCGGCCGGAAAATCAATTCAAACCCGAACGAGTAACCAAAGATCCCAACTGCATTCTCTTGCAAACAAGGGCTGAAGACAAATACGCTTTAGCGGACGAGATGAATCGTTTTTATCAGCACCAACTAGCTATCAATACCTGGGGTGGTCCCCTCAATATCCTCGAGTGTACTCCCAAGGGTGTGAACAAGGCCTTTGCTCTAGAGTACTTGCTCAATGTGATGAATCGTGATAAAAAAGACTTAATCGCCTTTGGTGATGAGCATAATGACACCGAAATGTTGGCATTTGCAGGCAAGGGATATGCTATGAAAAACGCCAATCCTGCTCTTCTTCCATATGCAGACGATCAACTCCCTCTGACCAACGAAGAAGACGGAGTTGCCCACGCTTTACAAAATTTGTTCCTATAAAAGGAAAGATTGCATGGTCGCAATCTTTCCTTTTTGTTTTCATTCTTTTTTCATAAAGGTGATTTATTTTCTGTATTTTTATATTAAATTTTCTATTACTATTTTCATTTATTTCCCAAAAACATTTATATATTAATATTTTTAAAAAGTCATTCTATGAAAACTTTTACATCTTTTTAGAAAAAGTAGTTGATTTTTATATGAAAACGGTTTATACTTAAAGTTAGGCTTAAAGTTTTCTTAAACATACAGTCAAACATTTTAAAGGAGGAATGACAATAATGAGTATCGGAATCATTATTGCGAGCCACGGCGAATTTGCTGCGGGTATTCATCAGTCAGGATCTATGATCTTTGGTGAACAAGAAAAGGTTCAAGTTGTAACCTTTATGCCAAATGAAGGTCCAGATGACCTTTACGCTAAATTCAACAACGCTGTGGCTGCATTTGACGCAGAAGATGAGGTTCTAGTATTGGCTGACCTTTGGAGTGGATCTCCATTCAACCAAGCTAGCCGCGTGATGGGAGAAAATCCTGAGCGTAAGTTTGCCATCATCACAGGGCTTAACTTGCCGATGTTGATCCAAGCCTACACTGAGCGCCTTATGGACGCTACTGCAGGTGTGGATAAAGTCGCTGCGAATATCATTAAAGAAGCCAAAGATGGCATCAA